>DATMPD010000029.1:0-6651 GCA_035567955.1 Edaphobacter sp. | reverse complement strand
AGGGAATCGACCCTGCTAATAAGTCCTTCAACGCCTCCGCATCTCCTCTCACCTCTTCAAACGTCGTCATTTCGACCGGACGCTGAGCGGAGTAGAACGGGGAAGTGGAGAAATCGGCTTCTCGACCACAGCCTCCAACTAACCCAGTACCGCCTCTCGCCGTTGCCTGTTCCGTGAAAACGTGAAGATCCGTGTTAAGCCTTTAGACGTTCCCATCGCCAATTCACCTCCCTGTACCGCAGCACCCGCAATCCCTTTGCTAAAATTCCTCAGGTGACCCCATCCGACCGAGACCTGGTGCAATCCATCTCCCTCACCGGAGGCCGCACCGTCCCAGTCGACCGGCGCCCAAAGTTAAACGAACGGTTGAACCATCGCGTCGTAGCCCAACATTCCGCAATATCAAGCCAATCCAAATACAGGAGCAACATGACCGAGATCGTCTCTATCCACGCACGCGAAATCCTTGACTCCCGCGGAAACCCCACCGTCGAGGCCGACGTCCTCCTCGACAGCGGAGCCAAAGGCCGCGCCGCCGTTCCCAGCGGAGCCTCCACCGGCGAGCACGAAGCCGTCGAACTCCGCGATGGAGACAAGGACCACTACCTCGGCAAAGGCGTCCTCCACGCCGTAGAAAACGTCGAATCCATCCTCGGCCCCGAACTCACCGGCATGGACGCCTCCAACCAGCGCCTCATCGACGCCACCATGATCTCCATCGACGGCACCGAAAACAAATCCAAACTCGGAGCCAACGCCATCCTCGCCGTCTCCATGGCCGTCGCCCGCGCCTCCGCCGAAGCCCTCAAGCTCCCGCTCTACCGCTACCTCGGCGGCGTCAACGCCTGCCTGCTCCCGACGCCCATGATGAACATCCTCAACGGCGGCAGCCACGCGGACTCCAACGTCGACTTTCAGGAGTTCATGGTCATGCCCGTCGGCGCAGAAACCTTCTCCGACGCTCTCCGCTGGGGCACCGAAGTCTTCCACACGCTCAAAGGCGTCCTGAAGAAAAAAGGCTACAACACCGCAGTAGGCGACGAAGGCGGCTTCGCACCCTCGCTCAAATCCAACGAAGAAGCGCTCGAACTCATCATGGAAGCGATCCATCTCGCCGGCTACGACGCTGGAGCAGACATCTCCATCGCTCTCGACCCCGCCTCCAGCGAGTTCTACAACAAAGAAACCGGCAAGTACGTCTTCAAAAAATCCGACAAGCGCGAGCTCTCTTCTGAAGAGATGGCCGCCTTCTGGGAGAACTGGGTCAACAAATACCCCATCGTCAGCATCGAAGACGGCCTAGCCGAAGACGACTGGACCGGCTGGGCTCACCTCACCAAAATCCTCGGCGATAGAGTCCAACTCGTAGGCGACGACCTCTTCGTCACCAACACTCAGCGGCTGCAGCAGGGAATAGAGCAAAAGGTCGCCAACTCGATCCTGATTAAAGTGAACCAGATCGGCACCGTGTCGGAAACCCTCGAAGCGATCGAACTAGCCCGCCGATTCGGCTACACCTCGATCATCAGCCACCGCAGCGGCGAAACCGAAGACACCTTCATCGCCGACCTCGCCGTAGGCACAGGCGCCGGCCAGATCAAAACCGGCTCTGCAAGCCGCACTGACCGCATCGCCAAATACAACCAACTCCTCCGCATCGAAGAAGAGCTAGGCCAATCCGCCGAATTCCTGGGCATAGAATCCGTCAACTTCGGCGAATAACTCAGCGGCTTAAAATAAAAAGAACACCCACGTCCAAAACTCTCGGGCGTGGGGTTTTCTTTTTCCGTCACCATTCTTGCGTCTGCTTAGTGTTTTTGCCTGTCATTCCGCAACGCAGCCGAGCAATCTGCTGTTCCCATTCTCCCACCGCCATCAGTCCGGAACCTGGTCCCCAAAAACCAAGACCGCAACTCCAAACTTCAGCCCAGCCATCCGTCCATCTCCTCACGCTATACTTCGTCATTCAATCCTTCTCCGGAGCCATCCAATGAAGCGCCTCGCCGTCGCCGCGATCCTCGCCTTCTCCTGCCTCTTCCTTAAAGCCCAGACCGCCAAACCAAAGGTTCGAGCCATCACCGCCTTCGTACGCCTCGACCCCAAAAACTACCAGCACCAGCTAGCAGAAGCGCTCATCGTCCTCCACAAGGCCGAGGCCGAATTCAAATCTCAGGGCTACGAGATCGAAACCATCCGCTTCACCACCCAGCCCCTGGCCGACCTAACTGCCGGTCTCACCGAAGACCAGGCCCTCGCCTTCCTCGGCCAACTCGACCAGCTCGCCGTAAAAGAAAAGGTCGCCGCCAACATCGGTCCCGCCATGCTGCACGACACCGACGACCCCGCAACCATGCACCTCCTCGAACGCGCGCTCTCCACCCTGCCTCATCTCAACGCCAGCGCCGTCATCGCCGACGACGCCGGCATCCACTGGAAGACCATCGCCCGCACCAGCGAACTCGTCCAATACGTCGCCGCCCACAGCCCCCACGCGCAAGGCACCTTCAACTTCACCGCCACCGCTATGCTCAAACCCTACGGCCCCTTCTTCCCCGGCTCATGGCACAACGGCCCCGGCGGACAATTCTCCATCGGCTTTGAAGGAGCCAACGTTGTCCGCGACGTCTTCACCAAAGACAAAGGCAACGCCGAGGCCGCAACACTCGACCTCACCGCCGCGCTCACCATCCACGCCAAAGTCGCCGACGCCGTAGGCAACAAAATCGCCGCCGCGACCCACTGGACCTACATGGGTGTCGATCCCACTCCCGCGCCCCTCGGCGACGTCTCCATCGGCGCCGCCATCGAAGCCTTCACCGGCGCACGCTTCGGATCAAGCGGCACCCTCACTGCCTCCCGCATCATCACCGCCGCCGTCAAGGCAGTTCCCGTCAAACAAATCGGCTACTCCGGCCTCATGGTCCCCGTCATGGAAGATAAGCCCCTCGCCCAGCGCTGGGCCGAGTCCGCCTACAACATCGACGATCTCCTCGCCTACTCCTCTGTCTGCGGCACCGGCCTCGACACCATCCCTCTGCCCGGCGACGTCACCCTCGACCAGCTCAGCCGCATCTTCTCCGACGTCGCCTCGCTCGCCATCAAATGGAACAAGCCCCTCTCCGCGCGCCTCCAACCCATCCCCGGCAAAAAGCCTGGCGACCGTACCGACTTCGACGACCCCTTCCTCTTCAACACCACCATTCACCCCTTACCTTGATGGCAAGGGCAGGCATCAACATCGTGCAAAACCGCCGGATTCGATACGCTCTTATGACCGCGATGAAACTAGTCCTGTGCGCCCTCTTGTTGGTGTACCCGTCATTCGCCCAGCAGCCTAACGCAGAGGATTCCCGGTCGCCCGAAATTAAGGCCCTGATGGATGCTGGAGTAGCTTCGCTCGAAGATGCGCATTATGACGAAGCTGTTGCCAATTTCCGCAAGGCAACGCAACTGGAACCTGGCAACGAGAAAGCCCATACGTATCTCGGCACAGCCTACGCTTACCAGGTGGTTCCGAATCTTGAAACTCCTGAAAACCTGCGCACCGCGTCCTCGGCCTTGGCTGAGTTCGACATCGTGCTTAAATCGCACCCGAAGGATCTGACAGCCCTAAAGCAGGAAGCCACCGTCTATCGCCACATCAAACAGTTCGATCAGGCCAAGGCACTCGAAAAACGGGTAATTACGATTGACCCGCACGACGCTGATGCCTTCTATGCCATAGGATTTACGGACTGGATGCAGGCCTACAAGAATGCGGTTGCGATATTGGCTACAGAAGGCCTCACCGACGCTGGAGCCGGCAACCCTAACCTGTCCCGCGCCGGGTGTGACGCATTGATCGCGAAAAACAAAGCTCTTGTGGACGAAGGTATCGCCAGCCTCACCCAGGCCATCGAGCTCAAACCTGACTTTGACGACGCCATGACATACCTGCAGCTCACCTATCGTCGTCACGCGGACTTTCATTGCGGCGACCCGACGGGTATCAGCGCCGACCTCAAACTCGTAGAGGAGTGGACCAAGAGGGCTATGCTAGCGCGCAAAGAAAAAGAAAAAGGCAAAGTGACTCCTTAACCTCGTCCCGCATAAGTCAGAAGGGAACGAGCGGATTCTCCGCAGGCCTCCGAAGCATCTCATTAACCATGCACCTCGCCTCACAAGACCGCCTCTTCGTCCTGACTGGCGCCGGCATCTCTGCTGAAAGCGGCCTTGCGACCTTTCGCGGCAGCGGCGGCCTCTGGAACGGACACCGCGTCGAAGACGTTGCCACCCCCGAAGCCTGGCAAGCCGACCCCGCTCTCGTCTGGCGCTTCTACTCCCAGCGCCGGCGCGACGCTCTCGCGGCACAGCCAAACGCGGCTCATATCGCCCTCGCCAAAATCGAGCAAAGATTAGGCAACCGCTTCTATCTTTGCACGCAAAACGTAGACGACCTCCACGAGCGCGCCGGTTCCCAGCGCATCCACCACATGCATGGCAGCCTCTTCCAATCCCGCTGCACTCGTACCAACGAACCCTTCTCCGACCATTCCTTCTACGAGGACCCCAACGACTCTCCCATCTGCAAAACCTGCCATGCCTCGATCCGCCCGCACATCGTCTGGTTCGGCGAAATCCCACTCGACATGGACGCGATCTACGGCGAACTCAATCGCGCTACCACGCTGCTCGTCGTTGGGACCTCCGGCTCCGTCTATCCCGCCGCCGGCTTCGTCCACATCGCCAATCAGCGCAACATCCGTACCGTCTACGTTGGCCCCGAAGAACCGCTCAACATCGACGCCTTCGACGAAGTCATTCTCGGCACTGCCACCGAAGCCCTTCCCGCACTCTTCGACTGACCAGCAAAAACGCGAGAGACCCCATGACAAATTCGGCGTCGACCACGCGCACGCAAAACTCGAAGACCATCAAGGCTACCCCCGAAGCCGTCTACAACGCATTTACCGATCCCGCCGCGCTCATCGTCTGGCTTCCGCCCGCACAGATGACCGGCGAAATCGACGGCTTCGACGCCCGAGTCGGCGGAGGCTATCGCATGTCGCTCTTCTATCCTTCCTCCGAGCGAGTATTTCGCGGCAAAACCTCGGAACGGCAGGACAGCTTTACCTCGCGTTTCGTAGAACTTGATCCTCCCCGAAAGATCGTCCAGGCAATCAACTTCATCTCTCCCGATCCGGCCTTCGCCGGAGAGATGATCATGGTGGCCACGTTTGAGCCCAGGGATGGCAAGACGAAAGTGACCCTGGTGTGCGAGCACATACCGCCGGGCATACGGCCCGAAGACAATGAGGCTGGCGGACAGTCGTCGCTCGACAAACTGGCCCTCTACCTCGAGTAAAAGCCACCGAGCGGGTCTAAGCCGCGAAAGCCTGCGCCAAAGGAACGTGAGCCATCCCACCGTCAAGCCACTTCCAATTCATTTACAGTTAACCTATGGCGAAACCGTCGAAGGTTGACCTCGTCGGCGTAGGACTCAACGCAACCGATACGGTCATCCCTCTCTCCACCTATCCCACCCGCGGATCAAAAACCGAATACTCCACCGTCACCACTCTTCCCGGCGGACAGGTAGCCACCACCGTCGTCGCCTGCCAGCACTGGGGCCTCCGCACCCGCTACGTCGGCAAACTCGGCGACGACCTCGCCGGCACCCTCCATCGCGAAGCCTTCTCCCATGCCGGCCCCGAAACCGGTGTCGACGCTCGCATCATCACCGTCCCCGGCGCCCCCAGCGCGCAATCCCTCATCCTCGTCGACGCCCAGGGCGAGCGCACCGTCCTCATCCGCCGCGACGAACGTCTCGCCCTCCACCCCACCGATCTCGACCGCGAGTGGATCATCAACGCCCGCGCCCTCCATGTCGACGGATACGACACCGAAGCCGCCATCCTCGCCGCCACCTGGGCCCGTGAAGCCGGCGTCCCCGTCATCGCCGATCTCGATGAGCTCTACCCGAACGTCGAAACACTCATCGCCAACGTCGACTACCTCATCGTGTCCCGCGACTTTCCCTCGCGTCTCACATCCGAGCCCGATCTCGAACAAGCCCTCCGCAAAATGCACCGCCGCTACAACTGCCGCCTCGCCGCCGCCACCCTCGGACAGGAAGGCGTCCTCGCCTTCGACGGCAAGCGCCTTCTCCATACCCCTGCCTTCCGCGTCCCGGTAGTCGACACTACCGGCGCCGGCGACATCTTCCACGCAGGCTTCATCTACGCCCTCCTCGAAGACTGGCCCCTCGACCGCCAGCTCGATTTCGCCTGCGCCGCCGCCGCATTGAACTGCACCGCAGTCGGCGCCCGCGGCGGCATCCACTCTCTCGACGACATCGCCAACCTCATCGCCACCGGCACCCACTACTCCACGACTGCCGCCGTTCACACCCACAATCTCTAACATCGCTGCCGCTGCTGTTGTCGTTACTCTTGCCGTTGCCCGTTCTTTTGTTGTCATTCCGCAGCGCAGCGGAGGAATCTGCGGTTCTGCCTTTGTCTTTCCTTTTCTTCCCTCTCTCCCAGTCCCAAAACCGTGTCCTCCAGAGCCAAGTGGCTCACGGCGCTTCGTGAGCTACATAGTCGAAGGGCCTGCGGCTGTTCCTGTCTTCGCTCCTGCTCTGTCTTGTCATCCCAAAGGAATCTCCTGTTG
>DATMPD010000028.1:0-15213 GCA_035567955.1 Edaphobacter sp. | reverse complement strand
GACCCCCTGGTCTCCAACACCGCCTCCGCCAGCGCCTGGGCCCTCGCCGACCACAACGAGATCATCGAACTCTCCCAAACCCTGGGTGTAGATTCAGACCTCGGCGACGAAGCCCCCCACCTCGCACCCACCCTCATCCACGGCTTCCTCGTTCGCAAATCCGAAAAGTCCCACGGCACCGGCCGCAAGATCGAAGGATTTCTCCAGCCAGGAGCCCGCGTCGTCATCGTCGACGACGTCTGCACCACCGGCGGCTCCACCATCACCGCCATCGAAGCGGCCCGCGAAGCCGGCATGACCGTCGCCGGCGTCCTCTGCCTCGTCGACCGCGAACAGGGCGGCCGCGAAAAGATCGAAGCAGCCGCCGCCGGAGCCCCCTTCCTCTCCGTCTTCACCGCCACCGAAGTCCGCGCCGCTCACCTCGCCCAGCAGAAGAAAAAATGAGCGCAATCGCCCCATCTCACAACGGCACGCGATTATTCCTCTGCGTAATCTCCGGAACCTTCCCGCCGGACTCGACCGTAACGCTCCCGCCCTTCCACTCCGCCCCCGCCGGCAACGTCAGCGACACCGCCGCAGTCTTCGGGAACAGATCCAGCGGAGCCTTGATCGCAGGAACCGCAGCACTCGCAAGCACCTTCCCCGCCCTGTCACGAAGCACCACCTTCGAAGCCGGAGCATCCACCGAACCCAGACTGTGTACCGTAACCTTCACGCGACCGCCCTCAACCTTGACATCATCCTCCCCGATACCCAGATCAGGCCGCGTCCAGTACGGCACCCCCTTCTCCACCAGCTTCAACTCAATCACCGTCGTCTCATGCGGAGGAAAAGTAATGTCAAGATCGCGGCTGCGTTCAAACACCTCCGTCCGCGTGCCGACATCCTGCAGAGCACCGTCCGCAGACGCCCCCTGCACACCCTGCGTAATCTCCCACTTCCCCGGATCGATCTCCCACCCCGTCATCTTCGCCTTCACCGCAGCCGCATCGAGGTTGTACGCAATGATCTTGATGTGGTCCGGCGTCCCCTCAGGCACAAGGATGCCGACACTCTGCCCGGTAGCCGGTGCATCGAACTTCCAGCTCACAACATTGCCCGGATAGACGTAGTTGCGCATAAGCGCCACACCGCCCAGCCGAGCCCGCTGCAGTTCACCGTTATTGAAATAAACGCGATCGATCCACAAACTGCCTTCTCTATTAATAAACTCGCGATTGACCGCGGTCTCAATCTGCGAAGCGTAAAGCTTGTCCAGGTTCTTCGTATCGCCCGTTAGCTGCCACGCAAGATGCAGGTTCGTCTCGCTCGCCGTCCCCGAATCACTCCGCCGATCAGGAGCAGCCGTCTGCAACAGCTGCTTGCCCCACGTATCGCGCACGTTCAGCATGTCCAGCGCATCGGAGTTGATCAGCCGCAGCGAATCCGGAGGATTGTCGCCAAACGGTACAAGGTACTTCTTATCCCCCGTCCAGCGATAAGCAGCCCACAACATGAACCACGGAGTATTTCCATCAGACAGGTCCTCGTTGGTATGGAAGTTGACCGCATAATGCATTCCATACTTGCCGTTCGCGTCGAGATGCCGATGAGCGAGGAAACCGTCTGCGATCTCCGTCACCATCTTCCGCGTCTCAGGCATTCCGTTGTAGAGCACAAGCTCGAGCGCCGGATGAAAGACCATATAAGAACGTCCTTTGCCCCAGCCCCAAACGCCGCCCTCAGCCATCTTCGTGCCGCTGTAGTACGACGAACGAACCTGCCGTTGACCCGCGACGTTGATGCCTGTGAGCCATCCGAGGCGCCGCGAGGTCTCCATCGCCCGCTCGATCTGCTTCGGGCTGCCGAAGTCGATCATCATCGCCTGTCCCAGCACATTGATGCCATCCTCGTAGCTGTGCAGCTCGTCGTACTGAGCCGTAGCAAGACCGTTGGTGAACATGTTCGTCGCATACATCTCGTCCAGGGTCCGCAGCAGCGAGTGCTTCAGCTTGTCGTGATCCGCCCCCATGAACGCCAGCCCAGGCCACCAGTTGAGGAAGTCGCTGTCGTCCGACAATCCCCCGCCAAACTCTGCGTCGGAGATCTGCCGGTTGTCGATATACCAGTTGATCAGGCGATCGAGATAGCCGAGATCGGTCGTCTGCAAAAAGGCCCACTCCGGAACCCCGGCCGGAGCCTTCGGCGGGCTGAACGGAGGCTTGATCTGTTCGTGGTTCATCTCGTTCCAGTACTTGCGGCCGAGGTCGTTCTCGGGATCGACGCGCAGCAGATCCGTCATGTCAGCGTCGACCCGGTTGAAGATATTCAGCTTCCGCGAGTTCACCGACTCCTCCACCAGGTTCGCGTAGTTATCCCTCACTTGCGTCAGGCGATCGCTCACATGTTCAGGCAAAGCGTCCTTCCACGGCTTGAAGATCAGCCGCAGATGCATGCCTTCAATCGCCGCGGGACCAAACTCCGCACTGGCCGAGGCGATGGTGAGGTAGAGGCTCTTACCGTTCGGCAACATGCGGTCTCGAGTGTCGAGCCAGAGCGTGTGCGGCTCGCCGGGCTTGACCGAGAAGCTGAAGTCGAGCATATCCCGCATCGGCCAGATCGGGTCTTTGACCTGGATGTTTATCGGAATGAACTCGCCGTGTGTAGGCTTCAGGTTCAGCGCCGGCAGATCGATGGCGATGCCGTCCAGACCTGCGTGCATGTTCTCCCAGCTGTACGAGGCGCCATGGCCCTCATCGGCCTGCAGCGCACGGTAGTCTGCCGGCACCAGCAGATGAACGATCGGAAGGTTTTCCCTGCCGGCAGATGCGTCTCCGCTCTCCTTGCTGTGTCCGATGGACGTGCGTCCGCCGCCCGTCGACAGCGCTGGCATGGCGATCATCGTGGCCCGCTCATCGGCCGGGAAGCGACCATGGATGAAGGTGACCAGGGAGGTCAGTGAGGGATTGTCGAGAGCGCCTTTGCTGGTGAAGCTGTAGCGAAGTACGGCAACCCCCGCAGGCTCGTCACCGGGATGCACGTAGTAGGCGGAGAACTCCCCGATAGGCCACTCCTGCTTCACGTTGGCGAAGCGCACCTTCTCGCCGGTAACCGGTTGGCTCAGCTCGTGAGTGGTGCGCTCCTGGCCCTCAGGACGATCGAAGATCGTCTTCGCTAGTTGCGGCGACGTATCGTGCTGGTCAGGATCGGCCACGGCGTGCGGATCGCCGTTGCCCGGTGTCAGCAGCGAGACATTGCCCCAGGCTCCTCCCTGGATCTCGAGGTGGTTCCACGGCTCCTTGGGCAGGTAGAACGTGACGGATTTGCCCGACAGCGCGTAGCAGTCCCAGTCGGGAAGCTGGAAGTAGTCGAAGCGCCCGATAAGCGTGGAACGGTTGTAGACGCCAGGCCAGGTGGTCTCGCGGATGCCGTCAGTGCCCTTCCACCACCAGCGTTTCAGGTCATAGGCGTCGTGAATCTCGACCTTGCGGATGGTTGTTTTGGCGGCGGGTAGAGGTGCGGGGATGTCGTTGGGCCGGTTCCAGCCGTAGTGAAACCACCATTCCTTCTGCCAATACGGCTGGGCCAGATTGCGCTGGAGCGGCGGAATCGACTGCGGCGTCTCGCCCTTGGCGAGCGCGGCGATGTTGTCGTCCGAGAGCATGCGGTCGTAGATACGCAACTCGTCGATGTCGCCGCCGCGATCGTAGTTGTAGGAGCTCTCGACGCCTGTCGGGCCGATGATGCGGGAGTGCGGGCCGAACTGGTCGAGGGCGGCGTCGAACATCCCAGTTGCTGCCTTCTCTCCTGCGAGCTTGCCGTTGACGTAGAAGCGGATTCCGGTCGTCTCGTCCCACGTTAGCGCGAGGTGAACCCACTCGTTCGGCTTGGGGAAGTTCGGCATGGTGTAGGAGACGCGGGTTCGTCCGAGGTTGATGTCGGTGACGAAGGCGTCGAAGCCATGGCCGTTGTAGTCGATGCGAAGCCAGACCATGTCCCAGCTGGAGTGATCGCCGTAGCCGACGCGGAAGATCGGGAACTCGGTTGCATCGACAGGCTCGCGCGAACGCCAGTCGAAGGAGAGGGTTCCGCGCTGGGAGTAGATGTTTCCCGGAGCCCAGTAGGAGAGAAGCTGGTTGTTGCCGCATTGCAGATAAGAGCCCTTCGCGCCGCCGGGAAGAATTTTTACGTCTTTCAGGAAGTTGGGGACCGGGTCACCTCCGGCGGCGTAGTCGGCGTTGAAGCCGTGATCGCCGGAGAGGTAGAAGAGGAGGCCGGGCTCCTTTGCAGGTTCGGTTGCAGCCAACATCGTGCCGGAGAGCAGGCAGAGGGAGAGGAGAGATGGTAAGCAGCGCATGGAGTCCTACCTGAAAGCCAATTAAGATCCGGTAGGACACCTATCGATTCGCGACGGAATAAATTGGTCTGACCTGCCACGGGCGATTGTGGACTAAACAGGCAGAAAGATGCAACTACAGTTTGGCAACATCGATTAGAGACAACGTGCGCGGAGGAGTGCCCCCCACCCCCCCATATCCTGGGCGTAAGCTTCTATGATTCAACAGTTTACAGGTAGACGCTGTCTCCAAAATATTGATAGCAGACGAGTTACGTGCAGAATATAGAAAATAAATGCCTTATAGCGCCAACCGGTGCCTCCTAAAGCAGAAAAGCCCACGGAGGGCTGTCCCGTGAGCTTCGTTTTATTCACTATATTTAGTATACCGGATTTGAGCTAACTAAATTTCAAATGGATGTTATTGAAACATCATTACTTAGATGGATTTGGGACTTGACAAGCGTTTTTGCTGGTGTTTTTCGTTGTTTTATTTTTTGCCGACGAAAAGGGGCTGCTTTTGCAATAGGATAGGCGGTCCGGAGTTGGTGTGGAGCTTTCCGGTAGCGGATGGAACTCGCGAAGGCGATTAGTGCACATCGCTGGCCGGGCCGACAGTACGGAGGTCAGGATCGCGGTAGTACGGGGCACGAAAACGAGCGACGTTCGCGGCGCTCTTTCCGGGGGTCGAAAGCGAGGATGCGAGCAGCAGCCACTTGTTCCTGGTGCCATGCCTCACGTGGGAGAGGATGAAGCGGTCGATCGCATCCTCCCCCACGTTCCACGCAAGTCCACCAATCGGAGTCATGAAGAAGTCCTGCATGCCCGTCTCGTTCGTCCACACGCCGTCGCGTGCCCGAATGTAGTAGTTGATCCCGGTATTGCCGACCGAGGCCTCGCTGGCCGGCCCGACCTTCCATTGCGCGCTGTAGGCGGCCGAATAGGCGGTGGCTCTCAATCGTCCCATCCAGTAGCGGCGGGTGTTCTCGAACATCAGCGCACGCTGCTTGGGGTCGTTCTGCTCGTACATGCTGTTGGTCACCGCGCCCATCATAGGATGGCCGATGTAATCGACCCCGAAGGGATCGTCATCCTTCCACCTCGACCAGCGATAGTGCTCCACGCAATACTCATACTTCGCCCAGAAGTCCCCGTTGGTTAGCTGATTGCGCGTGTCGTGGTCCATGGCGATGTTGCCGCCGTGTTGCGCAGCCAGGAAGAAAAACGACTCGCCGAGCAAACGCGACCAACTGACCCTGCAGGGCTTTCCGTGGAGGGTGCCTTCTTCGCAGGCGGTGTTGCGCTGGGCCTCACTCAGGACCTTTTCCTCTCGAGTGAGTTTGGCCGGGGGAGGGCGTACGACTCCGCCAGCGGCTTCTGCGGTACTGGCTTCGTGCGAGAGGACGGCGGATGGGGCATCGACGAGATCGACTGGCAGACGCGGTGGATTGGCGCTTGCGAAGGCCGTGGTCGCTGGCTGATTGATTGAGGTCTCCTGCGGTTGCTGCGCGGCTGCATGGAGCGGAAGCGTCAGCAACATCACGGCCGCGTATGGCGCAAAGAGGCGGAGGAGGAGAGTCGACGGGGCCGGCGTGCGTGATGGCTTCTTGTTCATAGATTTGAGGCGCAACGTTAGAACGAGAGCATCCTCAGCAGACCATCGACGTACGATGGCGACAATGCCACGCAAGTGGTAGCGGTGTGGAGGGTTTCGATTGCTGATCGGTGTAGAGGAGGCGGCAGGTGTTGGGGCTGGCGAACGGAAGGCCCGGGGCTAAAGCCCATTCTGGCCGTTGCGTTTTTCGCAGGGCTAAATCCCTGCGCTTAATCCGGAAGGCAAAAACATCGACTCTTTCGCTGCGTGTGACGGTGAGGTCTACATCAGCTCGTCGACGAAGGATTTGGCGACGTCGGCGGGGATGCGAATCTCCTGGTGGACGAGGGGGCCTGACTTCAGGACCGGCTCGGCTTCATGCGCTGCGGGCACATCGGTGCGCTCGAAGAAGAGGCCGATGGGAATCTCATCGCCCCAGAGCAGCGATTTTTCCATGGCGGCCTGGAAGTCCGTGGGATCGTAGGCGGGATTGTCCTCGAGCTTTTTGACCCGCGGCCGGAACCATTGAAAAGTATTGTCGTGGTTATAGGTCACGCATGGGCTGAAGACATCGATGAAGGAGAACCCCTTGTGCTGGATGGCTCGCTTGAGCAACTCGGTGAGGTGTTTTTGTTCTGCGCTGAAGCCACGCGCAACAAAGGTCGCACCGGCGGCGAGTGCGAGCGAGATGGGATTGACCGGAGCGTCAACGTTGCCGAAGGGCATGCTCTTGGTCTTCATGCCGATGCGGCTGGTGGGGGAGGTTTGCCCCGTTGTGAGGCCGTAGATCTGGTTGTCCATCACGATGTAAGTGAGGTCGAGGTTGCGGCGCATGGTGTGGACGAAGTGGCCTGCCCCAATGCCGAAGCCGTCGCCGTCGCCTCCTGTGACCAGGACGGTCATGGCGTGGTTGGCGAGCTTCATTCCGCTGGCTACGGGCAGGGAGCGGCCATGAAGTGTGTGCATGCCGTAGGTGTCGATGAAGCCGGGGAAGTTCGAGGAGCAGCCGATGCCGCTGATCGTCGCGACCTCATGCTTCTGAATCTGCAGTTCGACCAGCGCCTTTTGCACGGCCGCGAGGACGCCGAAGTCCCCACACCCTGGGCACCAGTCGGGGTCGACCTTGCCCTTTAGATCGGCCATCACCATCTGCTTGGGAAGTATTGCTTCAGTCGCCATGGAATCCTCTTGAATGTTTCTAAAATCGGTTTTTTCTGACTTTCTATACCAAAATTTCGTGCGCCGGCACGGAGAGATTCGTGTTGCCGGCGAGTTGTTCTTTGACCGCCTCCACGATGTGGTGAGGCATGAACGGTTCACCGTCGTACTTGCGGATGTTTCCGTTGGGAACGAAGCTGGTTTCGCTGCGCAGGTAACGGGCGAACTGGCCGCTGTAGTTGTTTTCGACGATGATGGTGTGGCGCGAGCCCTTCAGGATTTCTACGATGGCATCGCCGTGCAGTGGGACAAGCCAGCGAATCTGGAGTTGATTGGCGGAGATGCCCTGGTCGGCGAGGAGCTCGCGTGCTTCCTCAATGACGCCGTAGGTCGATCCCCAGCCGATGAGGGTGACGTCGGCATCGCGCGGACCAATCAGTTCAGGCTTGGGAACGGAGCTTTCGATTCCGGCCACCTTGCGCATGCGTTTTTCCATCATGGCGCGACGCTTGGTGGCGTTGGTGTATTCGTCGCTGATGAGGACGCCGTTTTCGTCGTGCTCGTCGCTGGAGACGGTATGGGTGTAGCTGGGCACGCCGGGAATGACGCGAGGCGAGACACCGCTTTCGGTGATGAGGTAGCGTTTGTACTCTTCGTGGGTCTCCGCGCCGTTCGAGGTGATGAGCTCTCCGCGATCGATGTGGGGCTGGAAGTTGAGGACCTTGGGGTCGACGCTGAGTCTTCCCTCGGAGAGCAGGAGGTCGCAGAGAACGATGCCGGGAACCTGGAACCGATCGGCGAGATTGAAGATCTCAGGGATGAGGGTGAAGCAGTCGCCGATGTCGAGCGGTGCGGCGATGATTCTGGGGTAGTCACCGAAGGCTGCGCCAAGCATCTGCCAGAGGTCGCCTTGCTCTGTCTTGGTGGGCACGCCTGTCGATGGGCCGGCGCGCTGGCAGTCGATGACGACGAAGGGGATCTCGGCCTGCGCGGAGAGGCCGAGGCCTTCGCTCATGAGCGCGAAGCCTCCGCCGGAGGTGGCGCACATGGAGCGAACCCCGGCGTGTGCGGCACCAATGGCCATATTGATGACGCCGATCTCGTCTTCCACCTGACGCACCACGATTCCGGCTTTGCGGGCGTGATCGGCCATCCAGTGAAGCACCCCGGTGGAGGGGCTCATCGGGTAGGCGCAATAGAATTTGACGCCGGCGGCGGCGCCTCCCATGGCCAGAGCGCTGTTGCCGCTGAGGACGGCATATTTGTTCTCTGTCATGGGGAGAGGCCATGCGAAGGGCTTGAAGTTTGCCGTGGCGTAGTCGTAGCCGGCGCGGGCTACGCTGACGTTTTCGTCAGTGATTGACTTTTCTTTTTTGCGGAACTGCTCGGCGATGACGCTTTCGAGAGCGGGAAAGCCGACGCCCATCATGCTGAGCGCAGCTCCCATGGCCAGGGTGTTTTGCGCGACTTTGTTTCGCGTGATGTCGGCGAGTTTGGAGACAGGGATGGGACAAAGCTGGACTCCGGCGGCCGGAGTGCCGGGTTTGATCTGGTCGGCGTTGTAGAGACAGGCGGCACCGGAGGCGAGGAGGCCGAGGTGGCGGTCCATCGTGTCCTGGTTGAGCGGAATGAGGAGATCGAGGCGGTCGCCCATGTTGGTGACAGGGTCGGGACCGGTGCGGACGGTGAGGAAGGTGTGGCCGCCGCGAATGATGGATTGATACGCGTTGTAGGCATTCAGGTGAAGGCCACGGCGGCTGAAGATTTTTGCGAAGATATCACCGGGGGTCGCGACGCCCTGACCGGCTGCGCCTCCGATAGCAACGGCGAAAGACTGCCTCATACGAATCATCCCTCTCCGAGCCGAGGCTCACGGGCCCAGTGCCTGGGCACCGGTGACTCATCTAATGAGCAGGGATTCTACGTTGTTCTGGAAGCGATGGGCAAGCGATGTTCGGATTAATCCGGGCGTTGGGTGGATTTGAGGGTCTGAAGGTCTGAGAGACGAACATAATAGACTGCATCCAGCGATGGAGGGTGCTGCTCATCGCGCCAGTCTTTGCCTGCGAGGAAAACTTGTGCCTGCGCACCATACCATTGACGGGGTCACGTATGGTTTTCGGGACCTGAAGGACCTGCTCGCCAGGGCTACTCCGGCGCGGGCGGGGGACGAGCTTGCCGGGATTGCCGCGAGGAGTTCGGTCGAGCGGGTGGCTGCGCAGATGGCTTTGGCCGATCTGCCCCTGACGGCTTTTCTGAACGAAGCGGTTGTGCCGTATGAGAGCGACGAGGTGACGCGGCTTATCTTCGATACGCACGATGCTGCGGCGTTTGCTCCGGTGGCCGGTCTTACCGTTGGCGGGCTGCGGGATTGGCTGCTGTCCTACGACGCGACTGGTGAATCGCTCGCTGCGCTCGCTCCCGGGTTGACTCCTGAGATGGCGGCTGCTGTCTCGAAGTTGATGCGGGTGCAGGATCTTGTCGCGGTTGCCCGGAAGATTCGGGTGGTTACGCGCTTCCGGACCACGGTTGGGCTGGCCGGGCGCCTCTCCACCCGGCTGCAGCCGAATCATCCTACGGACGATCCGATTGGTATTGCGGCGGCCATTATTGATGGCCTGTTGCTTGGATCGGGCGATGCGGTTATCGGCATCAATCCTGTGGCCGATAGCGTGGCCAGCACGCGGAAGCTGCTTGAACTCGTCGACTCGATTCGGGAACGGTATTCGATTCCGACCCAAAGCTGCGTTCTCGCGCATATCACAACGCAGCTTGCCGCACTGGAGCGGGGTGCGCCCATTGACCTTGTGTTTCAGTCCGTCGCCGGAACTGAGCGGGCCAACGCTTCGTTCGGTGTCAACCTTGCTCTGCTTGACGAAGCCCATCGGGCCGCTTGTGAACTTCAACGCGGGACTGTGGGGAATAACGTCATGTACTTTGAGACTGGCCAGGGCAGTGCGTTGTCTGCGAATGCGCATCATGGCGTGGATCAGCAGACTTGTGAGGCGCGGGCTTACGCCGTGGCGCGCCGCTTCTCGCCTATGCTGGTCAATACTGTGGTCGGTTTTATTGGGCCGGAGTACCTTTACGATGGCAAACAGATTCTTCGCGCCGGGCTTGAAGACCACTTCTGCGGCAAATTGCTTGGTTTGCCGATGGGATGCGACGTCTGCTACACCAATCACGCTGAGGCCGACCAGGATGACATGGACACGCTGCTGACTCTGCTTGGTGCAGCCGGGGTTAACTACATTATGGGGGTTCCCGGTGCCGACGACGTTATGCTTCAGTACCAGAGCACGTCGTTCCACGATGCACTTTACGTTCGGTCGACGCTTGGCCTCCGGCCGGCTCCGGAGTTTGAAGCGTGGCTGAAGAGCGACATTCCGGGGCAGCTGGCTCTGCCGACTCAAATGGAGCTGCCCGCTAAAAATTGAGCGATCCCATGTCCGATCTCGTCCTAACACCCCGGCTCAGACTTCGCGACTTCACTCCCGCCCGCGTCTCGCTGCCCATGACCGGCCAGAGCATCGCTACGAGTGAGGTGCTCAGCTTCCAGCTCGCGCACGCTCAGGCGCGCGACGCGGTCCATGCCCGGTTGCATCTTCCTTCTTTTGCGCAGCGCCTTCACACCGAACTGCCCATCCTCGCCGAAGCCTCGATTCCTGTCCTGCAGCTTCGGACTAACGCTCCCGATCGTGCCGTCTATCTTCGCCAGCCTATTCTTGGCCGGACGCTTCCTCCCGACTCCGTCGCGCAGCTTCAACCAACCTCGAACGATCTCGCCGTCATCATCGCCGATGGTCTGTCGGCCCTGGCGGTTGAACGGAATGCCATTCCCCTGCTGGCGAATCTTCTTCCGCAACTTTTCGCCGCAGGCTGGACGATCGCTCCGCTCACGTTAGTGGAGCAAGGCCGGGTTGCCATCGGCGATCCGATCGGCTTCCATCTCGGAGTTCGTCTCAGCCTGGTCCTGATCGGCGAACGGCCCGGGCTCTCCTCGCCCGACAGTCTCGGAGCCTATCTCACGTGGCAGCCTCACCCCGACCGCACCGACGCCGACCGTAACTGCCTTTCCAACATTCGCGCTGGCGGCCTATCTCCGGAATCGGCCAGCGAGCGTCTCCTCTGGTATCTCCAGACTGCACGCACAAGGCAAATCACCGGCACTTCGCTGAAGGAAGAGTCCAGTGAACTCAAAGCGGCCGCCACGTTGATTGAACCTTCGCTCTAAGCGTAATCTTTGCGGTTGCGCGTGCGGCCGACACGTTGCCGACGCCTTCATTTACTTTTTTCCATTCCGTTTCGCCGGTTTGCGCCTGTTTGTGGCGGTGGTCCGTCTCCGGCCTGACAACTGAACGTTATGCGCGTTCACGATGGAGGAGATCAGTCCGGGAAAGCGGTTCTCAATCTCTGCGCACCGGGACGTGTTGTGCATCTCTACGCCTATGCGTTCGCCGCGAATCAAGCCCGCCTCTCTGAGGACCTTGAAATGTTGAGAGAGCGTGGATTTCGGTATGGCCTTGTCGCTTACTTTAAGAAAGTTCGAGCAGTTCTGCGAACATTCGGAGCCTACGATGTCGGCGTAGATGGCAACGCGTACAGGATCGGAGAGTGCGTGAAGTATGGCTTCGACGGTCACATCTTCGATCGAAGGGTGGAAGAGAGGCCGCATACATTCACAATCCTATTCCTGTTTCGCTTATTGTTCCATAGTTCACGATTTTAGAACTAAATGAATCGAACAACGGCGCCTCCCATCTTATCGGGCAGACGGGCAAAACTTGCCCGATAAAGAAAGGACGGTTGAAATGGGAAAGCTTGAAGGTAAGGTAGCGGTGATTACAGCGGCGACGTCAGGCATGGCTCTCGCGACGGCGAAGCTGTTCGTGGAAGAGGGCGCGTATGTGTTCATCACCGGCCGGCGGCAGGACAAGCTGGATGAGGCGGTGAAGGCGATTGGCAGGAATGTGACGGGCGTGCAGGGCGACGCGTCGAATCTCGCCGATCTGGACCGCTTGTACGAGAGGGTGAAGAAGGAGAAGGGAAAGATCGACGTGCTCTTCGCAAGCGCGGGGCGGGGCGAGTTGGCGAAGATCGGCGAGGTCACCGAAAAACACTTCGACGACACCTTTGACCTGAACGTTCGTGGAACGCTGTTCACGGTGCAGAAGGCGCTGCCGCTCTTTGTTGATGGCGGGTCAATCTTTCTGAATGGATCGATTGCGAGCATCAAAGGCTTTCAAGCGTTTGGTGTCTACAGCGCGAGCAAAGCGGCAGTACGATCGTTTGCGCGGACCTGGCTCGTGGACCTGAAGGAACGAAAGATTCGCGTAAATATCCTGAGCCCGGGAACGATCGATACGCCGATCCTGGACCCGCTGGGACCAGAGGCGAAGGAATACTTCAAAACCTTGATCCCACGCGGCGAAATCGGGCGGCCGGAGGAGATTGCGACCGTAGCGCTTTTCCTGGCCTCAAGCGATTCCAGCTTTGTGAATGGGATCGAGTTGTATGTGGATGGCGGTACGGCACAAATCTGACACGTGCTACTGGGATGAATCGTGGTCCATTCAGGGCCTGACGTGTTCGGTGCCGAGAACGTGAGAGACATTCGCGAAGAACTCAGGTTTGAGATACCGTAGACAAACAGTGCCGTCTTAAGGGCAGCACGCCTGCATTGCAGCACGCCTGCAGGTTTTTTCGTATCATTCGATAATGAATCAGATGAGTTGATCCTTCGCGCCCGCTCCCTGCCGGATATTGGGGAGCGGGTGCGGAGGAGATTCACCACGTTTCCCTGGCTTCGCGGGCCCTCGCGCATGATTGGTTTTTCCTAGTTTTCTGCAGAAAGACTGGCAAGTCATGAAGATTCTTAGTCTGCGATTGATCGCGGCATTGATCCTCGGTGTCACCTTAGTTTCGCTGGCCTCGTCCTGGTATGAAGTGAGGAGTACGAAAGATGCGTTGCGCCGCGAGCTTGAAAGCAAAGCTGAAGCCCTTGGCCAAACCTTAGCTGCCAATGCGGAGTCCTCCCTGCAGGCTGGAGACACGGCCAGACTGGAACAGGTAGTCCAGCGTTTCACCAACCGAGACCACCTGCTGGGAATCGGCATCTACGGTCGCGATCGTACACCGTTGGTCGAGACTCCAGGTATAAGTCCTTTGCTGTCCGCCGCTCCAAAGCTCATGATGGACGCATCGGTTGGGAATCGGACTGTGAGTGAATTCGTACGGCTGGGCCTGAAGCGAACCCATCTGCAGGTTGTCCCGATCCATACGGCAGACAATACCGTGATCGGAGAGATCGTTGTCATCCATGACGCAACCTACATACGCACTGAGATTCTTCGCATCTGGAGCCGCGTCTTTCTTCACATAGCGGTCCAGGTGCTGGTGATCGCGGCTATCACGTTTCTGGTTTTGCGCTGGAGCCTTGCGGGCCCCATCGCCCGTGTAACCCATTGGGTGAAGGCACTCCGCGCCGGAAGACACGCCGTGCGACCCAACGCACAAGACCTGAATCTGTTGTTGCCATTCGCGAACGAGGTGGCTCCGATGGCCGAGAGCATGCGGCAGGCGCGTGCGGCGGCCGAGGCAGAAGCCAGATTGAGAAACATCAACGAATCGCTGTGGACTGCACAACGACTGGCCGATCACGTGCGCAATAAGCTCGATGGAAGCAATCTTTTTCTGGTCTCCAATCGGGAGCCCTACACCCATACCCGACAGGACAAGAAGATCAGCGTCACCGTCCCGGCCAGCGGCCTGGTCACCGCACTTGAGCCAATTCTTCGTGCATGCCACGGAACCTGGGTGGCTCATGGAAGTGGCAATGCCGATGCGGAGACCGTTGATAGCCACGACCGGTTGCAGGTTCCCCCGGACGATCCGCGCTATACGCTTCGTCGCATCTGGCTCGACGCTGAAGAGGAGACCGGCTACTACAACGGATTTGCGAACGAAGGCCTGTGGCCGCTCTGCCACATCGCTCACACGCGCCCCATCTTCCGCACCTCGGATTGGGAGTACTACAACAAGGTGAACAAAAAGTTCGCCGACGCATTAGTAGAGGAGATAGGAGGCGAGGAGCATCCGGTGGTGTTAATCCAGGACTATCACTTCGCACTGTTGCCTCGCATGCTGAAAGAAAGATTGCCTAACGCAAGAGTTGCCATCTTCTGGCATATTCCCTGGCCCAATCCCGAATCCTTCAGCATCTGCCCGTGGCAGCGGGAGTTGCTGGACGGCCTGCTGGGAGCGGACCTGATCGGTTTTCACACCCAGGCTCACTGCAACAACTTCCTCCATACCGTCGATCACATACTCGAAGCCAAAGTTGACTGGGAACACTTCGCGATCGAGCGCAATCAGCACCGATCGTCGGTCTTGCCGTTTCCGATCAGTGTTGAACTGGTAGAAGATCGTCTCGATGCCGAGACAGAGATTAACGCCGAGGAGGAACGCAGCGCGTTATTGCTGGAATTGGGGATCGAAGCAACGTTTCTCGGCGTAGGTGTCGATCGCGTGGACTACACCAAGGGCATCCTGGAACGTTTTCTGGCAATTGAGTCGCTTCTGGAGCGGTTTCCTAAATATCAGGGGAAGTTCACCTTCATTCAAATTGGTGCGCCGACCCGCAGCCGCATCAAGCGTTATGCAGAGTTTCAGGCGGAGGTCAGAGCCGAGTCGGAACGAATCAATGCACGCTTCAAACAGGGAAAGTGGAAACCAATCATCTTCCAGAACCGCGAGCACACCCATGAAGAGGTGCAGCGCTATTATCGGGCGGCACATCTGTGCATGGTCACCTCGCTGCATGACGGGATGAACCTGGTCGCGAAAGAGTACGTCGCAGCACGACAGGACGAGCGCGGCGTATTAATTTTGAGTCGCTTCACTGGAGCAGCGAGAGAGTTGCATGATGCGATCATCGTAAATCCCTACGACGTCGAGTCGACCGGAGAAGCCATTGCGCAGGCCCTCGAGATGAATGTGAGCGAGATGGTCGATCGAATGCGACGAATGAGAAAATCGGTCAGGGAACGCAACATCTATTGGTGGGCGGGGACCCTGATCGGCGAGCTCTGCGAACTTCGACTGAGACAGAGGCGTACGAAGATCTCTGTGATCAACAGAGCGTAGG
>DATMPD010000027.1:0-13634 GCA_035567955.1 Edaphobacter sp. | reverse complement strand
TTTTTTTGCGTGGCGCGGAGGCGGGAGAGCTAGCTGAGCTTTTCGCGGCTCAACTCTTCGTTGCGCCTTTCGATCTCCGCGGAAGCCTCGGGTTTTAAGCTGCGAAGAATCTCCAGCAACTTCGCCGGTTCGAACGATTCGAGCTGATAGTCAGCTTCGGGGCAGCCGCTGAACCCGGGAGCGGCGATCACGATGATGGGCATCTTAGGCTGAAGCTGCTTGACCTCACGAGCCACATCGGAACACGACACGTCGTCCAGCCCGCCATCGAGCACGATCCCGCCAACGGCAGGAAACCTCTTGAAAATCTCCAATGCCTCTTTGCCGCTATAGGCCGTGAGGACGTTGAACTTGGCGGTTTCGATCACGAGTTTGCGGGTTGAAATGCTGCCTGGAAATTCCCGATCTATGACAAGGAAACATGGCCTGTTCATGAGCAGCATTAGACACTAATTCACGAACCGAGGCTAAAAGCGGCCTGAAAAAACTGCGTTTGGACGACCCGACGAGTTGCAGCCTCCCTGCCATTGGTGCGCTGGATGCGATCTTTGTTCTGCGCACAAGACGCAGGAAGGCGCCACCGATTTCGCGCTCCAGGTCTGCGATTTGCTCGCTGATGGCGGACTGGGAGACGTGCAGCTGGCGACCGGCTTCGCTAAAGCTGCCGTGATCTGCGACGGCGGCAGAAGTAGCGCAAGTGTCTCAACTCCATTGATTATGTTCCATTTGCCAGTATATCGGTTTCACCGGATGGACAATCGCGGAAATACCGGTGAAACATTCATGTGCTGGGAAATGTCTTACTCTATATACACAGAACCCCCAGCGGAAGAGGCCTCGTCGAATGTGGATTGTAAAAGTAGCGCTGAGCCGGCCCTACACGTTCATCGTGCTGGCAATCCTCATTCTGATTGCTGCCCCTGTTGTGATCGTGCGAACGCCGACCGACATCTTTCCCAACATCGATATCCCGGTGATCTCGATCGCGTGGCAATATACGGGCCTGAATCCTGAGGAGCTTGAGGGCCGGTTGACGACGCCCTATGAGAAGGTGTTGACCACGCTGGTTGATAACATCGAGCACACGGAGTCGACCACGATCGCGGGCCAGGTGATCGTCAAGGTCTACCTGCAGCCGGGGGCGAGCCTGGACACCGCCAACGCGCAGGTCTCCTCGGCATCGCAGTTCATTTTGAGGAACCTGCCGCCGGGCATCCTGCCGCCGCAGATCATTCAATTCAGCGCATCGACGGTACCTATTCTTCAGATCGGGCTGTCGGGCAAGGGACTGTCCGAGCAGCAACTGAACGACCTTGGCCTGAACTTCATCCGGCCGCAACTGATCACGATTCCCGGCGCTGTTGTTCCCAACGTCTACGGCGGCAAGCAGCGATCGATCATGCTGAACCTCGACCCGAAGCTGTTACAGGCGAAGGGGCTTTCGCCGGCCGACGTCATAAGCGCGATGGCGGTGCAGAATGTCGTGCTGCCCGGTGGTACAGCAAAGATCGGCCAGGATGAGTACGACATCCGCATCAATTCCTCTCCGGTCACGCTTGCGGGAATCAGCAACCTGCCGTTGCGCCAGGTCAACGGGACGACGATCTATCTGCACGACGTCGCTACGGTCAGCGACGGGAGCATTCCGCAGACGAACATCGTCCGGCAGGACGGCCACCGCGGCGTTCTGGTCACGGTTCTGAAGTCGGGCAACGCCTCGACGCTGTCTGTCGTCAGCGGCATCCGCGGGCTGCTGCCTCGTATCGCCTTGACTGTGTCGCCGGATCTGCGGATGAAGCCGATCGGGGACCAATCCGTTTTTGTGCGGGCGTCGATCAACGGAGTGGTTCGCGAGGCGGTCATCGCGGCCATGTTGACGGGCCTGATGATTCTGCTCTTTCTCGGCAGCTGGCGCAGCACGATCATCATCGCCGTTTCGATTCCGCTGTCGATTCTCACCTCGGTGATCGTGCTGGGACTGCTTGGACAGACGATCAACATCATGACGCTGGGCGGGCTGGCACTGGCGGTTGGCATCCTAGTTGACGACGCGACCGTGACGATTGAAAACATCGAGCGCTATCTGGAAGACGGTCATCTGCTGCACGATGCGATTCTCGAAGGCGCGGCCCAGATATCGGTGCCGGCCCTGGTCTCGACGCTTTGCATCTGCATCGTGTTTCTGCCGATGTTCTTCCTCAGCGGCGTCTCCCGCTATCTTTTTGTTCCGCTGGCCGAAGCGGTCGTCTTCGCCATGCTGGCCTCGTACGTCCTTTCACGAACCCTGGTGCCCACCATGGCGATGTATCTTTTGAAGAGACACGATCACAACGCGGTCCCTTCGAACAATATATTGGCCCGCTTTCAGCGCGGCTTTGAGCGCCGGTTCGAGCAGGTGCGCCGCAGTTATGTAGGTTTGTTGCGGCGGGCCGTACAGGGCAGAATGGTCTTCGTTCCCATATTCCTGCTGGTCGGGACGTGTTCCTTCCTGCTGTATCCTTTTCTCGGTCAGAACTTCTTTCCGAGCAGCGACACCGGCTCGTTTATCCTGCATCTGCGGGCCAAGAGCGGCACTCGCATTGAAGAGACAGCCAAGCTCTGCGATCTGATCGAACAAAACATTCGCAGAATAGTGCCAGTCGATCAGGTAGACAACATCCTCGATAACATTGGGCTGCCTTACAGCACCCTAAACATGCAGCACGCTACCTCCGGGTTGATCGGCCCGGGCGACGCGGACATTCTTGTCTCGCTGAGGGAAAACCATCGCCCCACCGCCGAGTACATCGCCGCACTACGGCAGAGCCTGCCACGCGATTTTCCGGGCGTCACGTTCTATTTTCTGCCATCTGACATCGTGACGCAGATTCTCAACTTCGGTCTGCCCGCGCCGATCGATGTGCAGTTCGAGGGCTCCGACATTTCGGACACTCGCAAGGTCGCCGACACGGTGCTCGCTCAACTTCGGCAGGTGCCGGGACTCGTCGACCTGCGTATCCAGCAACCGGACGATTATCCGGTGCTCGCCATCGATGTAGACCGGACTAAAGCAGCACAGGGCGGTTACACTTTGCGCGATGTCGGAGGCAGCCTGCAAAACCTGCTGAGCGGAAGCTCGCAGCTTACTCCGATGTTCTTCCTGAACTACAGGAATGGCGTCAACTACAACATGGTGGCTCAGGCGCCGCAGTACGACATCCAATCGCTGAGCGATCTGCAAAACGTGCCCTTGTCATCGCCAAACAGCAAGCAGCCGGAGATTCTGGCGGATGTAGCCAATATCAGCCGAACCAGCGAGATGCAGACCCTCAATCACTACAACATTCGCCGCACACTCGATATCTACGGCGCAGTGCAGGGTCGGGACCTTGGTTCGGTGAGTCAAGAGGTCGATAGGATCGTGGCGGCAAACGAAAAATCGCTGCCCCGTGGCACCTTCGTACGCGTCCGCGGACAGATTGAGACGATGAGGAGTTCGTACCTTGGCCTGCTCTTCGGTCTGGCGTTCGCCATCGTGCTGGTCTATCTGCTCATCGTGGTGAACTTCCAGTCGTGGCTGGATCCCTTCATCATTATTACTGCGCTCCCCGCAGCGCTGGCCGGTATTGTGCTCTTTCTCTTCACGACGCGGACAACGCTAAGCGTTCCTGCGCTGATGGGTGCGATTATGTGTATGGGCGTCGCCACGGCTAACAGTATTCTTGTTGTGTCGTTCGCGAAGGAACGCCTGCTGGACCATGGAGATGCCGTCAGGGCGGCAATTGAAGCAGGCGCCATACGCTTCCGGCCCGTCTGCATGACGGCGCTTGCCATGATCATCGGCATGGTTCCCATGGCACTCGGCGCGGGTGAAGGCGGGGAACAAAACGCCCCTCTGGGACGGGCCGTGATCGGTGGTCTGCTGCTGGCGACCGTGGCAACGCTGATGTTTGTTCCCGCGGTCTTTAGTCTTCTGCACGGGCGGCGCAAACAGCAGCAGACTTCAGGAGAACCCGCCGATCGTCGCATCACGGCAAGGGCCTAGAGGAAACATATGAGTATTGAGGGAGCGCCAATGACGAGCACGGCCGAGAAAAATCCAACGGAGACCCACCCCTCCGGCGAGTACCCTTCCGAACCCCTAATAACGCCGGAAGAGCCCAGGCTGACTCGCGGCACGTGGATCGGTATGGTTGTCGTCGCCGCCATTGTGGCTGGCGTGGTCATCTTTGGCGTGATGGCGCGGCGAGGATCCGAACACTCCCTGGCGAAGGAGACCGCTGCTTCGGCCATTCCGTCCGTGAATGTCGTTTATCCAACGCCGTCCAACCTGTCTTCGGAGATTGCTCTGCCGGGCAATACACAGGCGTTCATGGATACGCCTATCTACTCGCGGACAAACGGTTACCTGAAGAGCTGGTACTTCGACATCGGCGCCCATGTACGCAGGGGACAGCTGATGGCGCAGATTGAGACGCCGGAGGTTGACCAGCAACTCCAGGTCGCGCAGGCGGACCTGAAGAGCGCGCAAGCGAACCTCGACCTGGCCAACACAACTTCTGCCCGGTATCAGAATCTGTTGAAGACCAACTCCGTCTCGAAGCAGGAGACCGATGTTGCCATGAGCGATGCCGCGGCCAAGAAGGCGGCGGTCGATGCTTCGATGGCGAATGTGCGCCGGCTCGAGCAGTTGCAGTCGTTCGAGAAGGTGTACGCGCCCTTTGACGGCATTGTGACCGCGCGCAATACAGATGTAGGGCGGCTCATCTCGGCGGGCCAGAATACAACCCCGCAGGAGCTATTCCATCTGGCGGCCATCGGAAAGATCAGGGTTTACGTTGCCGTTCCACAGGCCTACGCCGCTGCCGCCAAGGATGGAGGCAAGGCAACCCTGACGCTGGACGAGTATGCCGGCAGGTCCTTCGAAGGAACAATAACGCGCAACTCCAACGCTATCGATCAGGCGTCCCGCACACTCAACGTCGAGGTGGATGTAGACAACCCGAAGGGCGAACTGCTTCCCGGCGCTTACGTTTTTGTTCACATCAAGGTGCCGGAGCACGCGTCCAGCCTGATGATTCCGTCGAACACCCTGCTGTTTCGTTCTGAAGGCTTGCGAGTCGGCGTGGTTCGCGATGGGCGCGTACAACTGGTGCCTGTGAAGATTGGAAGAGACGCCGGAGCGTCAGTGGAGATAGCCTCCGGTTTGACTCCAAATGATGCTGTGATCCTCGACCCGTCAGACTCCCTGACCAGCGGGCAGGAGGTTCAGATTGCAAACCGTGTCAACCAACCCGCGACGGCGACGAAAGCGGGGGCGAAGTGACGCTATATCGCGCAGCGCTCGCCAGTGCTGCTGTGTTCACATTGAGTGGTTGCATGGTCGGGCCGAAGTACGTGAAGCCATCGGTCCCCATGGCGCCTGGATATAAGGAAGCAAGCCCGGACGCCTACAAGGAGAACTCCAACTGGCAAATGGCCCAGCCCGCGGATGCGGCCGCCCGCGGCGAATGGTGGAAGATCTTCGGCGATGGCGAATTGAATACGCTGGAGCCTCAGGTAGCCGCGAACAATCAGGATCTCAAAGCCGCGGATGCGCGGTTTCGCGAGGCGCGCGCGTTGATCCGCTTTAACCACGCCTCGCTATATCCAACCGTCGGAGTTGCCCCCTTCGCCGGTGGACTGCGCGAATCGTCGAACCGTCCCTATTTCAATGCCAGCAATTCGAAGGGCAATGGTGTCGGCGACATACAGCTTCCCGTCGACCTGAACTACGAGATCGACGTCTGGGGTCGCGTTCGTAGAACTGTGAGTGCTGCGCGAGAAGAGGCGCAGGCCAGCGCAGGTGACCGCCAGACGGTGTTGCTGAGTCTGCAGGCCGAACTCGCCTTCGACTACTTCGAGGCGCGCAGCGCGGATGCCCAGGAAAAGCTGCTGAACGATACGGTGAAGTACTACGAAGAGGCCTACCGCATCACGAACAACCGCTTTGAAGGTGGGGTCGCTCCGAAGTCGGACGTAGACCAGGCGAAGACGCAGCTTGAGGCGGCCAAAGTACAGGCGCGCGATATTACTCTTCGTCGCGCGCAGTTCGAGCACGCCATTGCGGTTCTTCTCGGTGTGCCCCCTGCGTCGTTCGCGCTCACCGACGCACCGCTGGATGCGCGCCCGCCGGTCATCCCGCCGGGTCTGCCCTCCGAACTTCTGGAGCGCCGTCCCGATATTGCCGCAGCAGAGCGGCGCGTCGCCGAGGCGAACGATCGCGTCGGCATCGCACGCGCCGCCTTCTATCCAACAATCTTCTTGAATGGAACGGTCGGGGTTGAGTCAACCTCCTTCGCCAACCTGTTCAACCCTGCAAGTCTGGTGTGGTCGCTTGGCCCGACATTGTCGCAGACGGTCTTCGACGCAGGCCGCAGGGCTTCCGTCTCCGAACAGGCCAACGCCCGCTACGACGAGACGGTCGCTGACTACCGGCAGACGACGCTCACCGCGTTTCAGCAGGTGGAAGACAACCTGATCGCGCTGCGCGTTCTCCAGCAGGAGGCCGAGAATCAGCATCAGGCCACGCTTGCGGCGCAGTCGGCAGAACAGATCTTCAACAATCGGTACGTCGGCGGCCTCGACACGTACTTGCAGGTCGTGACGGCGCAGACCACCGCGTTGAACAACGAACGCAACGATATCGACATTATGCGTCGCCAGATGGATGCCAGCGTTCTTTTAATCAAAGCACTGGGTGGCGGCTGGAACGTCACCGACTTGCCGAAGCTATAGAGGCTGTGTCCTGCCGGACGGGCCCACTGCGCTAGGCCACCCCACAAACGAAGACCTGTTTGCGGGGACCCCGGTTCGCGCAGCCACTTCGTGGCGTGTGTACCTTGTCTTGCAACAATCATCCTTTGTTGTCCTCCCGTTGGTCGGAAGGAAAAATGATCCCGACCAACGGGAGGGCCGATGCAGTTTGACCGCCAGGACAAGTTAAAAAGGCGTGCGAACGCCCGCCCCACGCGCAGTGGGCCCGTCCGGCAGGACAAGATTCTTATTGTCCTGATCCTGGCAGCGGCAAGTAGAACGAAAACACCGAGCCCTGCGAAGGCTGGCTGGTCACATCGATGGAGCCGCCATGCGCTTCAACGATAGCCTTGGCAATCGCCAGTCCCATGCCAGTGCCCTGAACACGATAGCGCTGTCCCTGTCCACGGTAAAACTTGTCGAAGATCATCATTCGTTCAAAGTCGTCGACACCCGATCCACGGTCTGCGACGCTGGTCACAAGCTGCCCCTTGGCAACTTCGGCGCTGACGAAGATCGGACTTCCCTCTGCGGAATACTTCGCCGCGTTCTCCAGGAGATGTTGGAGGACTTTGGCAATGCGTTCGAGGTCCATCTGCACGAGGGGCAACGAGTCCGGGAGGCGAAGCTCGACCGGGTGCGTTTTGAGCGGAGTTTGGACCGCCTCGAGAGCCAGATCAACGGCTTCCCGCATGGAATGCAGCCGCAGATCGAGCTTGATGTCGTTGGCGTCGAGTTCCGCCATCTCCATCGCCTGACCGACGAGCCGGTCCAGCCGGGCAGCCTCCTCTTCAATCACCTGCATCATTTCTGCGCTCTGCTCTTTGTCCAGAAGAGGATCGCCTCGCAGGCTTGTAATCGCGGCGGTGATCGAGGTTAGCGGGGTTCGCAGCTCATGCGCTACGGAGTCGAGCAGAGCATTTCTGAGGCGTTCACTCTCGCGGGAGGCCTCGACCCGCGTCAGCGTCTCCACCGCACCAGCGCGTTCAATAGCAATGGCAGCGAGGCCGCACACTGCGTCCAGCGCCTCGGGCGAGGTTCCATCGCCGGTGATACCGACCGCTCCAATCGGACGCGTTCCGAGGAGTATGGGGATCAGGGTGATGTTGCGTTCTTCGTCGCGCCGATGGTCTCGTGTGAACGCAGCGTCCCGAAGCTCCGCCGCAGTGACATCCATGTAGTTCGGGCTGGAGCGATAGACGCGATCTCTTTGGCGCAGATAAACGGCGGCGCCCGCGAGGTTGAAGGTCGCAGCGATCATCTGCGGCAGAACATTGAGCAGGTCGATGACGTTTCCGGTCACCAGCATCTGCTGACTGAACTCGTAAAGCCGCTCTGCTTCACGCTGACGTCGCCGCGAGATCTTCGCTTCACGGCGCGCGCGCTCCGCAAGCTGGCTGGCAACGATGCCTGTCACCAGAAAAGCAAGCAGCGCAATCCAGTTGCGGGGATCCCCGACCGTGAACGTGAGTATTGGAGGAAGGAAGAAGAAGTTGAACGCAGCGGCAGACAGGATGGAGAGATAAATCGAGTGGCGAAGCCCCCAATTTGCCGCCACCAGAAGAATGCCAACCATGAACGTCATCGCCACGGTCGTTTCGTTGACATGCAACCAACGGAAGTAGACAGCTACAATGACAGCGGCGGTAGCCGTAGACACACTATAGCGAACGATACTGCGAATCACCTTACGCTGCACCAATCTATCTTATCCTTATGGGAACTCGCGACACCTCGAACCCCGCAGCAAAGAGCCCGGAAGAATGGCTGGAAAAAGTTGCGCCGGAGAAGACGCGCGGCACCTTCAAACTCTTCCTCGGCTACGCACCGGGCGTCGGCAAGACGTACAACATGCTCAGCGAGGCGATCCGCCGGCACCAGCGCGGAGAGGACATCGTCATCGGCGTGGTTGAGACTCACGGCCGGCCACGCACCGCGGAGTTGGCCGAACAACTCGAAAAAATACCCCGAAAGAAGATCAACTACAAGGGGGTTCACTTTGAAGAGATGGATGTCGACGGCATCCTCGCGCGGAAACCGCAGATTGTCCTGATCGACGAACTGGCACATACCAACATCGAAGGCAGCAAACACCGCAAACGCTACGAGGATGTGCTCGACGTGCTGGCGGCCAACATCGACGTCCTCGCAACTATGAACGTGCAGCACATCGAAAGCGTTGCGCCCACGGTTCAGAGCGTCACCGGCATTCCGATTCGCGAAACCGTTCCCGACTGGCTGGTGCAGCGAGCGGACGAGATCGTGATGGCTGATCTGACGCCGGAAGCCTTGCAGACGCGCATGCGCCGCGGCGATGTCTACGGCGTGGACCGCGCCGAAAAAGCCCTCGCTAATTTCTTTCGCCGCGGCAACCTGATCGCACTTCGCGAACTCGCGCTTCAGCATGTGACCAAGGCTGTAGACCGCACGCTCACCGCGTACATGGACGCGAAACATATTGATGCGCACTGGGCAGTCCGCGAACGCGTCGCCGTCTGCATCAGCTCCAACAGCTCTTCGCAGATGCTCATCGCAAGAGGCGCGCGAGTGGCCGAAGGAGTCGGCGGCGAACTTTTCGTACTGCATGTGGATACTGACGAAGACCTTCCCGAAGAAGAAAAGAAAACGCTCGCGGCCAACATGCAGTTTGCGCGCAACCTCAACGCTGAGGTCTTCACCATCAAAGGCAAGAGCGTCGCCCACACTGCAGCGAGCTTCGTTCGGGAGAAGCGGATCACCCACGTCGTCTTCGGACGGACCGCTGTCCATGGTATCCGCAAATATCTTTATTATTGGGCGATTCAACATTTCCTGAAGGAGTCACCCAACGTCGATGTTCACATCGTCACTCAGCACTCGGAGCGCGAATGAAACAGAATGAGCAGGATCAACAGGCGAAGATTCTCATTGTCGATGACGAGCCGCAGATTACCCGGGTCCTGCGCACCGCCCTTTCTACACAGGGATATTCGATGCGGATCGCCGCCAATGGTGTGGAAGGCATGGAGGCCATCCACGCATGGAAACCGGATCTCGTCATCACCGACGTCTCCATGCCACAGATGAACGGTGTTGAGTTGTGCCGCGAGATCCGCGCCATCTCGCAGATTCCCATCATTGTTCTTTCCGTCCGCAATCAGGACCTGATGAAGATTGAAGCGCTCGACGCAGGCGCCGACGACTACGTCACCAAGCCCTTCAGCATTCAGGAGCTGCAAGCCCGGGTTCGCGCTCAGCTGCGCCGCAGCACGGCAAACAATAGTGAAACTCCGCAAACCATCCAAGCCGGGGACTTCCTGATCGACATACCGCAGCACCGCGTTGTGGTTCGTGGTCAGGACACCCATCTGACGCCGAAGCAGTTCGATCTTCTGGTCTACATGGCCCAGCACCCTGGACAAGTGCTGACACACCGCGCTCTGCTGCATGCAGTGTGGGGCACTAACGCCGATCAGCCCGAATATCTGCGCGTCACGATCGGCCAGCTGCGAAAAAAAATCGAGCTCTCCGACGAGCCGGCCTACATCGTCACCGAGCCATGGATCGGGTACCGTTTTCGTCCGACAGGCAACGACGATTTCTAAAGCCGCCTTCCTATTTCCTGTTATCTCTCAAGACGCGAATGATGGTTTCCATCTCACGTTTCACATGTAGAAATATTTCCAATTGAGATATCGTGTCTGCTAGCATGGCGTTGCTATGGACCCCGTCAACTCTGCACGTCGTGAACTCCTCCGATTCGGCGGCCTGGGACTGGCCGCAGCTGCCACTAACGCGATGCCCGCAGCCTACGCAGCGCAACGATCCCCGAATACTTCAGCGGCGCAAGGCATCTTCGACATACGCACCTACGGTGCCGTGGGTGACGGTAAGGCGGTCGATTCTCCTGCAATCAATAAAGCGATCGAAGCCGCGGCGGCCGCTGGTGGCGGCACGGTTCTGTTCCCTGCCGGAACATGGCTGAGCTTCTCCATTCGTTTGAAGAGCCACGTGGCGCTCTACCTCGCCCAAGGCGCGATCCTCCTGGCCGCGGACTCTCCGCTCCCCGGCGCAACCACCGGCTACAACGGGGGCACCTACGACGCGGCCGAACCCAACACCGCGTGGGACGCCTATCAGGACTACGGCCATAATCACTGGCACAACTCCCTCCTCTGGGGCGAGGGCATCAACGACATATCAATCACTGGCCCTGGCCTCATCTACGGAAAAGGGCTCAGCTTCGGCGCTGGTCCAGGCCGCGTCGGGCCTCCCCGCACCGGCTTCGGACCGGACCGTCCTGCCGGCGCCGCCGCCCCACCCGTCGTCCGTCCACCCCGCGGCAATTACACCATGTTCCAGGCTGAGCAGCCTGGCGTAGGCAACAAGGCCATCGCGCTTAAAAACTGCCGCAACGTCCTCTTCCGCGACTTCTCCATCCTTAAGGGCGGCCACTTCGGCCTGCTCCTGACCGGCGTCGACAACCTCACCATCGATAACCTCACCATCGATACGGACCGCGACGGCATGGACATCGATTGCTGCCGCAACGTCCGCGTCTCCAACTGCTTCGTCAACTCGCCCTGGGATGACGCCATCTGCCCCAAGTCCAGTTATGCTCTCGGCTACAACCGGGCCACCGAGAACCTGGCGATCACCAACTGCTATGTCGCCGGCTCCTATGAGCTCGGCACCATGCTCGACGGCACTTACAAGAAATTCGCTGCCGACGTCCCCCGTCTTGCGCGCAACGGCCGCATCAAGTGCGGCACCGAATCGAACGGCGGATTCAAAAACATCACCATCTCCAACTGCGTCTTCGACGGCTGCATGGGCCTCGCTCTCGAAAGCGAAGATGGAGCGCTTTGTGAAGACATCGCGATCTCCAACATCACTATGCGCGACGTCGTCAGCGCCCCGCTCTTCTGGCGTCTGGGAGCGCGCCTGCGCGGCCCCAAGGAGAGCACAAAGGTCGGCACCCTGCAGCGCATCGTCGTCAACAATCTTGTCAGCTACAACACCGGCCCGCACATCTCCTCCATCCTAAGCGGCATCCCGGACTTTCCTATCCGCGACGTCAAGATCTCGAACGTTTACATCCAGCATCAGGGCGGCGGTTCTGCCGACGACGCCAAAATCGTCATGCCGGAAGATGCCGACAAGTATCCTGACCCAGGCATGTTCGGCCCCACCACGCCCTCGCAGGGTTTCTTTCTGCGCCATGTCACCAACCTCGAGATGAGCCACGTCGAGATTCAGCCCGCAACACCCGACCAGCGCCCCAGCTTTTACATCGAAGAAGTGAACCGCGCCGACTTCATCGCTGTCACCGCACCCACCGCGCCACCCGCCTTCGCGCTGAACAAGGTCACCGATCTGCGCATCCTGATGAGCCGCGCAGCGAAAGATACGCAACTCGATAGCGTCGATCACAAGATCATCTAACGCTCCGCTCCGCACCCGCAACAAGGCACACAAAGGAGATACACCCCCGTCTCCCAACCGAATCTGATTGTGCAGAATCGCAGTCCGTGATTTCATCGGGTCTATAGTTAATGCCGCAGATAACGCCGCCGTCGTGGCGCATGGGAGTCCGCATGACCTATCAAGTCTCACGCAACGGACAGATGTACGGTCCCTACACCCTCGAAGACCTCCAGCGCTACGTCGCCTCGGGAAACATTCTGGGCACCGACATGGCCAAAAGCGAAGAGATGCCGGACTGGCTCCCCGTCGCCCAGATCCTTGGTATCGCTGGCACGGCGGGCACCACAAGCATCCCAGGCCCCGCCGCGATCCCACCCCCCGCCTACGCGTCTCCCTCAACCTACCCAGCGCCTTCCGGCATTGCCTACCCCGACCCGCCCAATCTGAACTGGGGTCTCGAACTGCTCCTGGGCTTCCTCACCTGCGGCTTCTTCGTCGTCGTCTGGAACCTGATCATCGCGGCCTGGGCAAACCGGATCCAGCCGGCCAGCAAAGCTCTCATGTTTTACATTGCCGCAACCGTGTTGATCGTGCTCAACCTCGGCAGTTCGTGGAGCGTCGTTATCTCTTTGTCCCACCACGTTCACCCGCATCACAGCGTTCTTGGCAACCTGATCAGTCTTGCCACCTGGGTGGTTCGTCTCATCGCTCGCTTCACCCTGCGCGACACGCTGGAACAGCACTTCAACGGCCCCGAGCCGCTAGGCCTCCGTCTCAATCCTGTGATGACGTTCTTCTTCGGGGGCATTTACTTTCAATACAAGCTCAACGAGATCAATGAAATGAAACAGGCACTCCGCTATCAGAGTGCAGCACGATGATCCAAATCAGCCGCAGATGCGCCGCGGACAGTTTGCGTTGGGTTGCGCCTCCGGTAATCGTCGCACTCGCCGCAATCCTTCTGCTGCGCTTCCCTCCAGGACAATACAACTTCTATCCGGGATGCCCCATCCATGAGCTGCTTCATCTTCAATGTCCAGGGTGCGGAGCTACGCGAGCCCTTGCTGCTCTGCTCCACGGACACTTCGCCGAAGCGATGAATCTCAACGCCCTCGTCACGCTGCTGCTGCCCTTCGCCGCCGCGTACGGGATCCGGTGCTACTGTCGCCTGCTGCAACGCAAAGCCCTTCGCTGGCCGCAACCACCACCTGCCATCCTCTACGCTGGGTTCACGCTTGCGGCAGTCTTTACTTTGATCCGCAACCTTCCGCTTCACTCGTTCTAGCTGGACGCAGAACGACCCCAGCACAGACTGGGGCCGTCATCTCTCCACAGAGAGAGTGTCGTTTTCGGTCAAAGACTTAAGCTTCGACCGCGACTGGCTCAGAGGAAACAGGGGTCGCGGTACCACCCTTCAAGTCGGTGCCGCCGGGCTTGCGAATGTCGATGCCGCC
>DATMPD010000026.1:0-5704 GCA_035567955.1 Edaphobacter sp. | reverse complement strand
GGCGGCTTCAGACGCTCTGCCATCTTCTGCATCACCTCATCGGTCACCTGGCGATCGCGCTTCGAGTTCCGCTCCATGCACACAGCCAGCGGCACATCAAAAAACACCGCCTGCACCTCATACCCAAAGCTCTTCGCCATCTTGATCCACTGCTTCCGTTCATGCGGCGACAGGTTCGTCGCATCCACGTAGTTCCACGGCATCTTGGCGATCAGCCTGGCCCGCAGCAGACTCCGCAGCGTCGAAAACACCAGCCCCTGATACCGCTGTTCCGTAATGTCGTCGAACAGCAGTGTCCGCAGCAGATCGCTCGACAGCGGAGTGACTCCCCGCCGCTTGTACCACGTCGTCTTGCCCGATCCCGGCAGTCCGATCGTCAGCACAACATAACCCTTGGGCGACTTCAGCGGGGATTGCTCAACCGGCGGAGTCGCCAACGACTCAGGCTGCGTCTCCACCACCATCCTTGGCTCAGGTGGGGGCTCAGGCTTCGCGACAACGGGTTCCGCAGAATTCGTGGTTTCTCCAGCATCTGCCACTGGCTCGGCGCGATGTTTCCCTGGGGCGGCCGGCACTGGCTCGGCCACACGCGCCGACGCAGCCTCCGGATACGTTGGTCTTAGCGGTGCCGGTTGGTTTGCGGGCAGCTCCTGCCCACTTTTCCCCGTGGACTCCGAATCATTCGGTCCACGTCTAGGGCGTCGTCTCATCTTTTCGCTTATCCATTCGCGCAACTCGCGCATACCACGCTTGTAACACAGCGCAGAAGCCCCCCGCAAATCGCTCGCACCTCCCCCGACAACCCGCCGTCACCATCGTCGCTCCAGCCCTGCTCGCCGCTGTCCCTCTCTTTTCTTTACCAGATACATCGTCCATTCATCTTGCTGCGGTACCGTCCGGGCAATGAGGTGCACGATGGCCGTTGAAATCGCCGATCTCGACCAGATGCAGTCCGCTTACAAGACGGCGGTTGACCACTGGATCACCACGATTCGCGAAGAGGAAGCCCTCGCCTCCACCGATCATTCCGAAGCCGAGATCGATGCCTGGGAGGCAGCAGGCTTTCGCGAAGAAGAGGCTCGTGAAAGAGCCAAGCAGGCTAAGAAGGAATACGAAGACGCTCTTCGCGAGAAGTTCTTCAACTTCTAGCCTCCAGCCAGCTGGAATCCATCGCCGAACGTCCCTCGCAATCTGCGCGAGCAGGCGGTACTGCATTCAGTTTGTGCCACTTGCCTCCCAGTGATAGGATTCGAGATGGTGGGCGCAAGCGATTCCGCTGCGCTCTCAAGCGTTTAAATTCGCAAAATACCCTCGCAGCAACACGACAGGAGCAACCGAAATCATGGCAGCAGTAAAGGTAGGCATCAACGGCTTCGGCCGCATCGGACGCAATGTATTCCGCAGCGCTATCGGCAACCCAGACATCGAATTCGTAGCCGTCAACGACCTCACCACCCCCGCCACCCTGGCCCACCTACTCAAATACGACTCCATCCTCGGCAACCTCCCGAACAAGATCACGCACGGCGCCGACTTCATCGCCATCGACGGCAAACAAATCAAAGTCTTCGCCGAGCGCGACCCGGCCAAGCTCGACTGGGCCTCCGTCGGAGCGCAGATCGTCATCGAATCCACGGGTTTCTTCACTGACGCCGAAAAAGCCAAGGCCCACCTCGGCAGTACCGTCAAGAAGGTCATCATCTCCGCCCCCGCCACCAACGAGGACATCACTGTCGTCCTCGGCGTCAACGAAGACAAGTACGACGCGGCCAAGCACAACATCATCTCCAACGCGAGCTGCACCACCAACTGCCTCGCGCCCGTCGTCAAGGTCCTCAACGATACCTTCGGCATCGCGTCCGGCATCATGACCACGATCCACAGCTACACCAACGACCAGGTCATCCTCGACACCCCGCACAAAGATCTCCGTCGCGCCCGCGCCGCCGCCCTCAGCATGATTCCGTCGAGCACCGGCGCCGCCAAGGCCCTCAGACTCGTCATCCCAGAGATGGACGGCAAGCTCGACGGCTTCTCCATGCGTGTCCCCACACCGAACGTCTCGGTCGTCGACCTCACCTTCGTCTCCGAGAAGCCCATCACCGTCGCATCCGTCAATGCTGCCCTAAAGACCTCAGCCGAAGGCCCACTGAAGTCCTATCTCGGCTACACCGACGAAGAGCTGGTCTCCTCCGACTTCAAGGGCAACCCCCTCTCCTCCATCGTCGACTCCAAGCTGACCAAGGTCATCGGCAACACCGGCAAGGTCATCAGCTGGTACGACAACGAGTGGGGCTACTCCAACCGCGTCAAAGACCTCATCACCTTCCTCGTGAAAAAGGGCCTCTAAGTTCCAGAACCACCACAACTAGAACCACCGGAACGCCTGTCATTCTGAGCGAAGCGAAGAACCCCCGCATTTTGTCCGAAGCGGTAAGGTTCTTCGCTTCGCCACAACCGGAACCTATCCGATTGTGACGTCATCTTCACCGAAGACCGACCGCACCCTGCCGGTATAATGGAGATAGGCGTTTCCATGGATAAGACCATCCGCAAGTTCAACAGCTTCGACGAAATGAAGGACGAAGAATACCGCTATTGGGCGAGCGTGACACCAGCTGAGCGCTTTGCAGCTGGCCACCAATTCAGCGTCGAGGGCTATCGATCGTATGGCTATCCCGCCGATGGAACAGAACTTAAAAGAGTTGCTGTCCGCATTGAACAAGCACCACGTTAAGTACGTCATAATCGGTGGCTATGCCGTTTTCGTTCATGCACAGCCACGCATGACCAAGGATCTGGACGTCTTCATCGAGTCGAGCCCAACCAACGCTCTTGCCATCTACGAAGCACTTGCGGAGTTCGGAGCTCCACTCGCCCAGTTCACCGTGGAAGACTTTCACACTCCGACTATCTGCGCGCGATTCGGCAATCCTCCCTACTGTTTCGACATCCTTCAACAAATCGCCGGCATCGACTTCGCAACCGTCTATACAAACAGCGAAGAACTGTTGATTGACGGCGACCTTCCCGCGCGCTACATCTCCGCTGCGGACCTCATCACCAATAAGCTAGCCTCCGGTCGTCTGCAAGACCTGGCAGACGTAGAGGCGATTCGCCATCGCCAGCGGGCCGTAAAGAGCCAATGGCAGCTTTTCATCAAAAAATCGCCTCCGCATAACTAAACGGCCGATGAAGCTTGCTCTTCCAAAAATAAGCCAGAATAATCACGCTCGCCACCGCTGCATACGCACACCAAAGCGAAGTGAACGCGTACCGCTTCACCGCCATCACCACCAGCAGAATCGCCAGGTTGGCCGCGCCGAAGATCACCATCGCCCTCACCTTTGAGAAGAACAACGAGCCGCAGGTTGAAATCACATACAGCACGGCAAGCGTCGTATTGTTGGTCCCATCGTTGATGTAGACGATGCTGTCGCCCCGCACGAAGACATGCAGCGGATACGCGATCAGGGCCCAAAGCATGTAGAGCGTCGTCCCCGTGCCAATCGCCAGAAACGGCAACATCCGCCTACGGGCCGTCACCGTCGGTTCAAACAACAGCACACTCAGCGGAATCACAAACGGCAGCAGCCCCTGCGCATACAACACAAACGCCGCGCCCATATTGTGTGTCACCGTATGCGATAGGACCCCATCCAGCCCAAGCCACACGAAGCCCTCAATAAGCTGGTGCACAGCAAATAGTGTAGGCAGCGCAGCAAACAGCAGCTCTCGCTTATGTTTCACCTGCGTCAGGGTAGCGACCCCAATCGTCCCCAGCACGCCACTCCCAACAAAGTTTGCCGCAGCAGAAAAGCACACGTTCGCAATACTCCTCAAGCCCGGTTGGCGATCCTGCCGATCATACCCGACTCCGGCCAACACCTCTCGATTATCATTCGAATAGAACGAGCTGATCTTCCCCGACCGATCACCCCCCGCGCCCAACTGCGGCAAGCATACTGAATCTTTCAGGGCCAATAAGAATCAATAACCACAGGCAGCGAGTCCACCTGCCCGGATCGAGAACTCTATGAGTCGTCGCTTCCAGGAACTAGCCTTTACTCGTCTCGTCAAAGAACACCAACAGGAACACGGCAGCAGGCGTCAGTACGAACGCATGGAGCAGAGTGGACCTTTGGGAAACACCCTCGGTCCCGCTGAGCAGGACTTCATCCAACGCCGCGACAGCTTCTACATGGCCTCGGTAAGCGAAACCGGCTGGCCCTACGTGCAGCATCGCGGCGGCCCCAAGGGCTTCGTTCGCATCCTCAACCCCGGGCTCCTCGGCTTCGCAGACCTTCGCGGCAACAAGCAGTACGTCAGCCTGGGCAACCTGGAACACGACCCGCGCGTGGCCCTCTTCTTCATGGACTATCCCAACCAGACCCGGCTCAAGATCCTTGGCCGCGTCGAGGTCCACGAGCACGACGAGCAAGCCCCAGCCCTCATCGAATCCTTCCGCCCCACCGACAAGTCCGACATCATAGAGAGGGTCCTTCTTATCCATGTCGAGGGCTTTGATTGGAACTGTCCGCAGCACATCACGCCGCGCTATACCATCGAGGAGTTGCAGGAAGTTCTCGCCCCGGTCCGCGAAAGGCTCGCGACACTCGAAGCTGAAAACGCCACCCTTCGCGATAAACTCTCCATATCCACGAATTAAGTGCTTCCATCCGAGAGCACCCAGACCAGCTTCAATGTTGTGCCTAATTCAGAGCAAACTCACAAGGCATCCAACACTCATGAGCCACCGCACCAACATTCCCGGCACCTCTCCCTTCGAGCCCATCATCGGCTTCTCCCGCGCCGTCCGCATCGGGAACCATATCCACGTCTCCGGCACCGGCCCCGTTGGCGCCGATGAGGCCGACGTCGCCGAACAGACCGACCAGTGCCTCACTCTCATCGCCACGGCACTCAAGAACGCCGGCAGTTCCGTAGAGCACGTCTACCGGACCCGAATGTACCTCACCCGCACGGAAGACTGGGAGGCCGCCGGCCGCGTCCACGGCAAGTTCTTCGGCCTGATTCGCCCCGCCGCCACCATGGTCGTGGTAGCCGCGCTCCTCAATCCAAACTGGCGAATAGAAATCGAAGCAGACGCTTGCATTCCAGAGGACAAAGCAGTCTAGAATCATTCCAAATGGAAATGTCAGAGGATCACCCCCCACTCTGGAAGGTCATCGCCGGTGCCACGCTCCTCGTCGGCACACTCGACATCTCTGACGCCTTCATCTTCTATGGCCTCCGCGGCGTGCCTCCCATCCGAATCCTCCAGGGCATCGCCAGCGGTATCTACGGACGCCCGGCCCTGGGCATGGGCCACCGCTCTGCGCTCATCGGCCTGGTCTGCCACTTCTTCATCGCATTCTGCGCGACAACCGTCTTCCTCCTCGCCGCCCAAAGACTCCCCCTGGCGCGCCACCCCTGGCTTTACGGCGGGCTCTTCGGAGTGGCTCTCTATTGCGTCATGAACTACGTCGTGCTTCCACTTTCTAAAATCGGCCTGAGACCTACGCCGCCGCTTGTTCCCTTCTTCAACGGAGTCGCCGCCCTTGTCTTCTGCATCGGCATCCCGCTCGCCTTCATCGCCCGCCGCTACGTCCCGCAACAAGTCACATAGCTTATTCTTTGAAATGGTGTCTACTAGCTCCCAGAAGGAAAACAAATGCCGAAGCTGTCCATCCGCGACTTAGAC
>DATMPD010000025.1:0-9899 GCA_035567955.1 Edaphobacter sp. | reverse complement strand
AACGCCCCATCGCCGCCTTCGGCAACTCCGACGGCGACCAGCAGATGCTGGAATGGACCGCCGCCGGCTCCGGCCCCCGCTTCATGCTTCTGGTCCACCACACCGACGCCCAGCGCGAGTACGCCTACGACCGCAACTCGTCCGTCGGCAGACTCGACAAGGCGCTCGACGAAGCCAACGCCAAGGGCTGGACCGTCGTCAGCATGAAGGACGACTGGAAGAAAATCTTCGCCTTCCAATAACGGCAAGGCCGGCAACACAACCTGCGATGGATTCCAGCCAGAGAGGAGAACCCAACGCCATGATTCTTGAAGCGGTGTACGAACCCGTCGATCTCACCACGGCCGTCTTCCGGTTGACCGGGCGCATGATCCTCGGCGAGCGCCTGCGAGAGGTGGAATCAGAGATCAGCGAAGTTGCCAATCATGGCATCCACAAGCTCATCCTCGATCTCTCCGGAATCGAATACATTGACAGTGCCGGCCTCGGCGCCCTCATGATCCTCTACGGCAACATGAAAGTCCGCGGCGGCCACTTCCGTCTGGTCGCGCCCGCCGCCAAGGTACTCGAAGTCCTCAAATTCACTCGCGCAAACTCCATCCTGAACATTGACCCAAACCTTGAAGCTGCGCTGGCGTCCTGATGAAGTACAGCCCGCCAGCGCAAACCTTCAAAGCCGAACAGCAAGGGCCGCGAGCCGATCCAGACTCTGGCTCCAGCCCTGCGACATGCCTGCAAGGAACTGCGGCGCAGCCGGAGTCGTACTCGTCACCCGCGCCACGAGGGATATCTCCGTTCCTTCAGCGAGGGGGGTAAAGACGACCGTGTTGAGGATTTCGAACATCGGTCTCCCCTCGCCGTCGAGGGCTGCGGTTGAGAACACCAGCCGGCGCGGCCGGTCGATCTCGAGGAACCTTCCGGTCATCGGATACACCGTGCCATCGGGCGCACGCATGTGAATTCGGATCGCTCCGCCGACGCGCGGGTCCACCTCGCAAACAGGATTCGTGAATCCCTTCGGCCCCCACCACTCCGCCAGATGCTTTGCGTCAATCCACGCCCGAAACACAAACTCGGGCGATGCTGCGATCCGTCTCGTAAGGCTGACTTCAAGCAGCCCTGCCTCCAGTACGCTACTGTTTCCCACGCCGCCCCTCCTTTGTCTGCACCTCGCCCGCCTGTAACTGGCCCAGATAATCAGCCAGCTTGTCGAAGCTGCTGTTCCATCCACGAACGTGCCCATCGCGGTCTTTGTCAGTTACGAAGAATGCCTGGCGGAAGTTCATCGTCGTCTTTCCGTCATGCTCCTCGAACGTGACCGTAACCACCGTCTCCACATTCGCCGAGAGGCCAGGATTGTCCTCCCACTTGAACGTGTAGACCAGGCGCTCCGGTTCGACCACTTCGAGATTTTCGCCACCCTGCCTCAGATCAAAGCTCCGCACCACTCCATCGCCCACGTCGAATCCATCGGTATGAAGACAAAGCCGCCACTTCCCTCCTGGCCGCGGATCATTTTCAATTTGTCTCGCTTCAAATTGACGCGGTCCAGCCCAATGCTTCATATGCTCGGGATCGGTCCAAACCTTCCACACCAGCTCGCGCGGCGCATCGAAGACCCGCGAAATATGCAGTTCATGCTGCGCAGCCACCTTAGGTGACACCGTTGCTGTACTCATCGCATTCCTCCATTCGTTTTCGCAGCCAGACGTGCCGACAGATGCTCCGCCAGCCGCTCCAGCGTCTGTTTTCCGCCCTCAATTGAGCCATACACCCGCACGTTCTCGTCCCTCGCCTCCGCCGATGCAAAGACCAGGCGCATCGTAATTCGCGTCTTCTCGCCGTCGTCCTCAAACGTCGCGGTCATCTCAAACTGCACCGCTGGTCCGCCTCGCTTGCCGCCGCTCAGCCTGAACCGCAGCCGCTCGAACAGCACAACCTCCGTAAAGATGCTCTTGTTGGGATAATCCGTTCCGTCAGGCCCATGCATCACCAGCTTCCACACACCGCCTGCCCGCACGTCCATCTCATCGATCGTGGTAGTAAAGCCCTTCGGCCCCCACCACAACACCAACTGCTTCGGATCGGTCCACGCCTCCCAGACCATCTCGCGCGGAGCGTCGAAGACGCGCGAAAAAACAATCTCGCGATCGACCGTACTCTCGTTCCTCTCCATTAGTTTTTCTGCCACGTCTCTTCTCCTTTGCCTAGAGTGTCTGCAAGTACTCGTCTCAACGATCGAAGCTCTCATCCCGGAACCTGCGATCCTCGTCATCCAAAAGGCGCCGCAAGCCCGTTACTGAAGTCTCCCCAGGCGCCGGCCGCCGTTCTCCTGCGCATACAGATCGCGCGGCTCCGCCGACACGATCACCATTTGCATTGTCAGTAGCGGTTTGCCGTCCACGCCAGCAAAGGTCGCCGTCATCTCAAACGGCTTCGGATCGGCCCACGCCTTCCCCATCATCCTGCGCGCCACACCAAACACCTTCGGCATGGCCAGAGAGGCGCGAATCATCTCCAGGCCCTCGGCGCATTCGCCTTCGCCTTGTGTGGAAGCATCGCCTCCACCAAGACTGCCGCGAATCGAAAGCTGGACCGACTGGTCCTCAGTCGACGGCGGGGTGGAGGTGATCCCGAACAGAATAACGAGAACTAAGACCCAGGCGAATGCGACCCGCGTAAAAGCAATCTCCCGATCCACCGTGCTCTCTTCCTCAATGTCATTTCTTTTTGCTGGCATGTGTCTTCTCCTTTGCCTGCAAGTTCTTCAAGTACTCGTCTAAACGATCGAAACTCTCCTCCCAGAACCTGCGGTACTCGTCCAGCCAATCGGCAGCCTGCTTCAATGGCTCCGGCTTCAGCTTGCAGGGCCGCCACTGCGCCTCCCGCCCACGTGCAATCAACCCCGCCTTCTCAAGTACCTTCAAGTGCCTCGACACCGCCGGCATGCTCATCTCAAAGGGCGCGGCCAGATCGGTCACCGAAGTCTCCCCCAGCGCCAGGCGGGCAAGAATCGCCCGGCGCGTCGGATCGGCAAGTGCTGCAAATGTCGAACTAATCTGGTCTTCCATACCGTATTCAACCTCTTGGTTAAATAACCATAGTGTTAAATACAAAATTTGTAAAGGCCAAAAACCAAAATATTTTTATTTTTTTTATTGTCCGCCGGGGCTAGCGCAAGATTGCGCCTAGAAACTTCCCGCAAAGATGGCCTTCAACTTCGCCCGCAACCCCTGCTCTTCACTTGCACGCCGCACCTGTGTCCGGTGCGTATACAGCAGCATTCCGATTGCTACAGCGAACTCCGGGGTCGCCAGTTCCGCAGGCATCCGCGACAACGGCACCGGATACCCGACCCGCGCCGGAACCCGCAGCAGACTCTCTGCGTTATCCAGCAAACCCGCCATCGTTGCGCCGCCGCCAGTCAGAACGCAACCCGCGCCCAACGCCTCCAGCACTCCGCCATTGCGAAGATTGTCGCGCAACATCGTAAACAGCTCACGAGCCCGGGGCTCCAGAATCTCTGCCAGAAATCTCTGCCTCACCATTCGCGCCGGCTGGCCGCCCGAGATCGCGAGATTTCCGCCCACCTCAATCTCATTCAACTGCGGCACCGCAGTCACCACACAGTGCCCATAGATTTTTTTCAGATACTCGGCTTCCTCGACCGTGACATGCAGACCAACCGCAAGGTCATTGGTAAAGTGATCGCCGCCGATCGGCAGCACGGCGGTATGCGCAATCGATCCCTCAAAAAATACCGCCAGTTCCGTCGTGCTCGAGCCGATATCAGCCATGCAGACGCCCAACTCACGCTCATCCGCGCTCAACACCGCCTCAGCTGCCGCAATCCCCTCGTACACCGTATCGTGCACCTCAAGCCCGGCCCGGTTCGCGCACGTAATCACGCTCTGCGCCACGCCGCCCGAGCACGTGGAAAGATGGAGATTCACCTCCAGCTTGTTCCCCACCATCCCCACCGGATCATGAATCCCCGGCTGATCATCCAGAATGAACTCCTGCGGCAGAAGGTGCAGCACCTCGCGGTCCGGAGGCAGCGCGACCGATCGCGCTCGGTCCACCGCCGCCCGCACCTCTTCGCGTGTAATCTCCCGCATCCGGCTCCCCATGCTGATGCCGCCCCGCGAGTTCACGCCGCGCACATGCGTCCCGCCAATTCCTACAACCGCTGTCTCAATCCCAACCTTCGCCATGCGCTCCGCCGTAAGCGCCGCACGATTGATGGCTTCGGCCGCCGGTCCAAGCTCCGCGATCAAGCCCTTGCGCATCCCGCGCGACGGTTCGATGCCATGTCCGCGATACCGCAGTACGCCGTCCTGCAGCTCCGCTACCAGCACACAGCTCTTCGTGCTGCCCGCGTCGAGCACGGTAATCAGATTGTCCTGCTTCTGATTCATGGATGGGCCACCTGGGTAGGATGATGTTGTGTCGTTCCGGCCGGATGCTTTGTCGCGACCGGAGGATGCTTCGAGGCAGCCGCATGCGGCTTGGACTTCGGTACCTTCGGCGCACTCTTCTTCACCGGAGCCGCAAAGGCCACTTCATTCTGCGCGGTTCCATGTGCCGGCTTTGCCGCAGGCTTCGTCGCTGCACTGTGCGTCACAGAAGATGGTGCCGTCAATGCATTCGCATCGCCGGCCGGCGTAGACATCGCAGCATTCGAGGGAGGCGTCGCCTGACCAGCCGATCCCGGCGGCATCTGCAAAACAACCTGCTGCTCATACCGCATATCGACAGACGACAGCTTCGGATACAGCGTCCGCCACTCCGGCAGATGCTCCTTGAATCTCTGATACCGCTCCAGAAAATTATCCTCGCCAAAGTGCACCAGAATCTCCGTCGAGTGATCCGGAATCAGCGCCTGCACATCCTCCGGGTTCGAGAGATCGACCTCGCTCAGCTCCTGCGAAATCTTTTCACCCGATCCATCCAACTCCGACGTGAACCGCTCAAAGATCTTCATCCGCGCCGCCCGCGTCGATACCGGATCGTTCCCTGATATCCCTGTCACCACCGGAAACGAATAGTGCTCCCTTGACTTCGCATCCATCGGCATATCCAGCAGCACGCCGTTCCCATCCACCAAACCGATATGGCTTCCCTGTCGCACAAACGCCACCGGCGTCCTCTCCACAACCGATACTCGCATCCGGTTCGGCAGCAGACGCATTACCGTCGCATGTGCCACCCACGGCAACGCCTCCAACTGCGCCCGCCGCTGCTCCAGCGAAACCGTAAAGATATTTCGTTCCACATCTCCACCAAAGATCCCGAGCAGCTGCGCCCGCGTTACATGCGCGTTTCCTTCAATCTCAATCGAAGCAGAAGACGGGATCACAAACCGCTCATCGTGCAACAGGTAACTCCTCGCCATCAGAAACCCTGCAACCCCCGCTCCCAAACAAACCAACAGGACAAAAGCAGCAAAAATCCGTCCCCACTTCGTCGCCGGCAATCCGCGAAACCTGACCCGCACTCCCGCGCCCCTGCGTCCCACCGGCACATCATCATCCTCATACGGCTCGGCAAAGTCTTCGCTCAGATCGCGACGCAGCTTGCGATTCGGCGCAGCCGACACCCTCCGCGGCCCCGCAGATTCCGAGGCATACCTCTCCTCGGGCGCCTCAAGCACCGCTGATCCGCGCTTCGAAAACACATCGCTTTGTCGCACGCCTGAGCAAGGCCGCGAGAATCGCCATCCTGAGAATAACTCGCCCAACACCCCTGACAGCCCAAGTTCTTCCGCATGTACCCTTTCAGGAACTCACCCATTCGCCCCCAGACCATCGAGCAACGCCGCCCCCGCCTGCGATACACTCCCAGCCCCCAGCGTCAGGATCACATCCCCGGCCCTTGCCTCACGCACCAGCGCCGCAACCCCATCCGCCACCGAAGCCGAATACGCCACTCCATTCCCACCCGTAGCCCGTATCTCCTTCACCAGGGCGCGAGCATCGACGCCGGCGATCGGCTCTTCACTCGCCGCATAGATATCCAGCACCTCAACCCGATCCGCATCATGGAAAGCTCCGGCAAACTCCCCCATCAGGTCCCGCGTCCGCGTAAACCGATGCGGCTGAAACAACACATGCACCCGCCCATACCCACACTCCCGCGCCGCCCTTAGCGTAGCCACAATCTCCGTCGGATGGTGCCCATAATCATCCACCACGGTCACCCCGCGCACGACACCCTTGATCTGAAACCGCCGATCCACCCCGCGAAAACTCTCCAGCCCCACCGCAATCTGATCCGGAGCCACCCCCAGCTGCACACCCACCGCAACCGCCGCGGTAGCGTTCAACACATTATGCCGCCCCGGCACATGCAGTCGAAACTTCCCCAGCACAAGTCCCTTATAGTTCACCTCAAACAGCGAGTGGCTCTCCGAGTCCTTCGCCAGCACCTGCAGCCTAAAATCTGCATCCGCGCTCTCCCCATAGGTGTAGACCTTGCGCCGCACTCGCGGCAACACACCGCGCAGCAGCGCATTGTCGACACAAGCCGTGGTCGCCCCATAGAACGGCAGCCGGTCCATAAACTCAACAAACGCCCCCTCCACATCCTCCATATCGCGATAGCAATCCATATGCTCGCGATCGAGATTCGTCACCACCGCCAGCACCGGCGACAGCTTGAGAAAACTCCGGTCACTCTCATCCGCCTCCGCCACCAGATACTGCGAGTTCCCCAGCCGCGCATTCGACCCCATCGCATCCACTCGCCCGCCAACCACGACCGTAGGATCCAGCCCTCCTCCACCCAGCACCGCCGCGACCATTGAAGTCGTCGTCGTCTTCCCATGCATCCCCGCCACCGCAATCCCATACTTCAGCCGCATCAACTCCGCCAGCATCTCCGCCCGCTGGATCACCGGAATCTTCCGCTCCCTCGCCTCCAACACCTCAGGGTTATTCTTCGCTACCGCCGAGCTGGTCACCACCACATCGCTCGCCGCCGCATTACTCGCCGCATGCCCCTCAAAGATGCGCGCCCCCATCCCCAGCAGCCGGTCCGTAACGGCGCTTCGCTTCAAATCAGAACCCGAAACCGAATACCCCATCGTCAGCAGAATCTCCGCGATCCCGCTCATCCCAATCCCGCCGATCCCGATAAAGTGAATCCGCTGCGACGGCGCAAACAAAAAGTGCCCAGGCACAAACATGCTTTCTCTATCTCACTTTCAAATCCGATTCAAAAAAACTTGCAGCGAATGACGGTGAACGCGATCGCATCCGGCCCCATCCACCGCGCCCAAGCGCTAATCTCTCACTTTATCAGCGCCGTCTCTCCTCTCACGATCGGCCCCCCTCTTACGCCTGTGATATATAAAGTTCATGCCCACCATCCTCGCCCGCACAGCCGCCATCTGCGCCGCTGCCCTCCTCGCGATCCCCGCCGCAACCGCCCAGCAGGCTACCCAAACCCTCCTCGCCACCCCCACCACGGTTGCCTGGGGCTACTACTCCGCCCGAGCCAAACCCGTCCTCACCGTCAAATCCGGCGACACCGTCACCATCCAGACCCTCTCCACCTGCGGCCCACCCGAGCGCCTCAAGACCCTTGGCATCGCCGAAGCCGACATCCCGCCGTACGTCACCGACATCTACGCCAAGGTCCCGGCCAGCGAAAAAGGCCCCGGCGGCCACATCCTCACCGGCCCCGTCGCCATCGCTGAAGCCGAGCCTGGCGACGTCCTCGAAGTCCGCATCCAGAAAATCAATATCGACGTCCCCTGGGCCTGCAACTCCTTCGGTGCCGGCCGCGGCTTCCTGCCGAACGACTTTCCCTACAGCCACTCCCGCCTCATCCCGCTGGACCGCGAAAAGATGATCGGCCACTTCGCCCCCGGCATCGACATCCCGCTGCATCCCTTCTTCGGCAGCATGGGCATCGCCCCGCCCGAGTCCGCCGGCAAGTACAACTCCGCTCCACCCTGGATGCACGCCGGCAACATCGACAACAAAGAGATGGTCGCCGGCACCACGTTATACATCCCCGTCAACGCCAAAGGTGCGCTCTTCGAAGCCGGGGACGGCCACGCCGGCCAGGGGAACGGCGAAGTCGACATCACCGCTCTCGAAACCCAGCTCACCGGCACGTTTCAATTCATCGTGCACAAGGCGCTTCCGGGTGGCAACGCCGAACGCCTTCTGTGGCCCCGCGGCGAAACCCCCACCTACTACATCGCCATGGGCTTCGACGAAGACCTCAAAATCGCCACCGAGATGGCCGTCCGAAACATGATTACCTTCCTCTCGGAGCAGATTCCCGACCACCCCCACCTCTCCCGCCAGGATGCCTACGCGCTCATCTCGGTTGCCTGCGACGTCAACGTTACCCAACTTGTTGATACCAAGAGCGGTGTCCACGTCATGTGCCCTAAAAACCTCTTCACCACGTCGCCGGCCTCTCACTAACAACGGCGCGAACGATGCTCCTGCTGGCCGAAAAGCGTTCTTAAAGCCTAAAAGCCTCTGTTCTTGCCTTTTGGGATTAAGCGTAGGGCTTTAGCCCTGCGAAAAACGGCCCTACAGTATTGGGGGCTTCAGCCCCGGCTTTGACCCCACGCGCCGCGATAACTTTTTTGGCCACAGGCATTTGCTTTCCTGCAACAATTGCCGCAAATTCGTGTCTAATCAACTGAGCACTTGACCAGGGCGAACCTGCCCGGCTGGAACTCGAGCCTAGCTCACCGCGAAGTCCGGTTGCACGACAGATGTGCCGGACAAACGAAGGTGGGCGGGCAGGCAAAGACATGACGTCCCCGGCTCTCTTAACAAATCGCCGATCCAAAAGTCGTCTCCTGAAAAATTCGATTGCAACCGCCGCACTGGCAGCCGCTTTCGTAATCACCCCCGTCCTCGCCCAGGCGCAGGACTCTGCTCCTCCGCCTCCCGACCAATACGGCAACCAGAATCCATACCAGGGTCAAGCGGCTCCGCCGGATGACGGCATGCAGTATGACGCAGCGATACAGAACGGCGCTCCTCAGGGGGTTCAGCAGGCGCCTCCCCCGATCCCCGACTACGAACAGCCCCCCGCCCCCGGCGACGGCTACATCTGGACCCCCGGCTACTGGGCATGGACCGGTGATGGCTACGAGTGGGTTCAGGGCGCCTGGGTCGCAGCTCCCTACACCGGCGCTCTCTGGACGCCCGGCTACTGGGGTTACGGCTACAACGGATACTTCTGGAACACCGGCTACTGGGGTCCCTACGTCGGCTACTACGGCGGCATCAACTACGGCTTCGGCTACTTCGGCATCGGTTTCTACGGCGGATACTGGGGTGGCGGCCGCTTCTGGTACAACCGCGCCTACTGCAACATCGGCCGCGGCGGCTACGGGTTCCACAACGTCTACAACCGTCCCTATAACGGCTACTCCGGACGCCCCGGCGGCGCCAGCTTCGTCCACGGCACCGCGGTCTCTGCAAATCGTGGCGTAACGTCCACCGCCTACCGCGGTTCCACCATCAACGGCCGCACCTCAAACTTCGCTCAGGGCGCAGGCCGCTCCACCTACAACGGCAGCGCAATCCACAGCGACTCCCGCTCGTTCAATAACGGTGCCGTCAACAACGGCGGACGCAACTTCGCCCAGCCGTCCCAGGGTGGCAACTTCGCTCAACCAAACCAGGGCCGCAGCCTCTCGCAGCCCACGCAGCAGCGGAGTTTCTCGCAACCAACCCAAAGCCGTAGCTTCTCCGCCCCCTCCGGCGGCAACTATGGCGGCGGCTTCCACGCAGCGCCCTCCGGCGGCAACTCCGGTGGCGGCAGCTTCCACGGCGGCGGCATGAGCAGCGGTGGTGGTGGCGGCGGCTTCCATGGCGGTGGCGGCGGTGGTGGCGGTTCCCACGGTGGTGGCGGCGGTCACC
>DATMPD010000024.1:0-3748 GCA_035567955.1 Edaphobacter sp. | reverse complement strand
CCTTGGTGGAGATGGCCATCGCCAGGACGATGACCGACGAAGCTATGTTCACAGCCTTGTCGATGCTCTGGAGTTTGTCGAGGGCCCGGTCCGCAGCTTTCGTCGCAAGAGAGATTTGATTCACCGCCTGGTCTGCGTTAGTCAGCGTAAGGTTTGCGGCTTGTATGGCGAAGCCCGCAGCAACGTTCATCAGAGAGAAGATGTAGCCTTGCAACTGGACGATAGCGGGATCCGTGAGTTTGCTGCCCGCTGCGAGGGCGTTCAGGCGAACCTGACCGATCTCCACTGCGATGTCGTGAAAAGACTGAGCTAAGGCTTGCATCTGGTCGTCAGAAAGTGTTGTATCGGCCGGCGGGATGGGAGTTGCCTTCTTCATGGCTGGTTCGACCTCGATTGAATGTCGGAGAGTGCAGCGTTCAATGACAAAGCTAGGGGCCTGACCTGCTTGCAGATCTCAACGATGCTCGCCTTCCTGGTTGCTTCTTGCTTCAACTTCGAATGAAGTGTGGAGATGTCATCCATGATCCTGCCGTACGCAGCGATGTTCTCTTTGCGAGATTGCATCGCTGACTTGTCGTGCGCGTATTGGCGCTGTACGAGGATGAGGGTGAGACGTTCGGTGGGTTGAGCGCTGGCCATAGGCCCCTGGTAGAAGTTGTCCATGCTCAGCTCTTCATTCGAAAGCAGCAACGCATAGTCGCCCGTGATGACTTTTTTCAGCGCCTGGGTGAGGGATTGGATGGCCGGATCGTTCTGTTGAATGAGTTGACCGAGCTGCTTTTCACGATAGCCCTTGGTGGCAGCATCGGCGAGCGACTTCAGGATGCTCTCCGCGTCCCTGCCGGCAGCCGCGGCGTTTGCCGATAATGCTGTATTTGCTCCAAGAGCCGTCACATTTTCGTTGATGGTTGCGCCGTAGCTCATCGGCTCATTGGAGGCTAGCTTACCGAGCGCATCGAAGTAGTCTGCGAGAACGTTCTCGTCTTTCGCGAGGTGAGCCGCAATCTCCTGATACGGCTTGCAGTCCTGGGCTTGTGCGGCCGGGGGACGCTCTGCCTTCGGCGTGTTTTCGAAGAGCGTGTTCTGGCGAGCGCAGGTTCCGGCGACGTCATTGGAGACTCTCGGAAGAGAGATTCTCGCCTCGCCGGAAAGTTTAGAGAGGCCCGCCGCGTCGTCCAGGTTGACGCATCCGTTCAGAGCCAGAAGAAACATTGCCACCGCGGCGATTCGCAAAGAGAGGCTGCGAGGGGCCATGGCCAGGGACATCGAGACCTCTTTCTTGGGAACGCCTTGACTGTATTTGAAGTTTCTGGATTTTTCCAGTGAGCGCCGCGAGCTGCTTCAGGGCTTTGCAGGAGTTTCCGTGTGGGCCTGAGCCAGCCACCTCGTGGTGCCGGGTTGGCGAACCCACACGGTCGTCGAGTTGTTGTCGTAGCTCTTGTGCTGGAGTTTGTCTTCGGTTCCGCATGCGAAGGTGTTGACGACGTGATAGGCGGTAAGAGCGGAATCCGGCGAGAGGATGCGCACCTGGAGGTCGCGGAGTTCATACGACTCAAGCTTGCAGTGTTTCAGGTTGATTAGGAGCGCGTCGACTGCCTGGATGCGGTCATCCACCTCAATGAAATCTCTGGCGAAGAGGCTGCGAACCGTGGCGAAGTCGCCTTCGGCCATAGTGGTCCAGAGATGCTGTTCGAGGTTGACGATTTCGACAGGAGCAGGCGCTGGGTTGGAAGTCTGCGCAGGGGCGTGTGCGGCGAGTGCCAGAAAAAGAAAGAGGGGACGCATGGAACTATCCTAGCGTCTACCGGTGCCCGGAAGCAGCGTCTGCCCCTTGCCCCTCCTTTCGGGGCGGAATCGGATTACTTCGTAGGCGCATTCGTAGGCGCGGCTGCTGGGGTCCCTACTTTGCGGATGGAGGCATCCACGATGGCATAGAGGAGTTGGCCGTGATCGGCACGGGCCTTCGCCTTAATGTACTCTCCGGTGCGCTGCCCGGCTGCGGCGTCGTCCGGCAGAGTAAGACCGCGTGTCTGGGCGGAGATCTCTGCGAGCTGCTGGATGATGTCGAAGAAGGTCGTTTCATTGCGGCCGGCGAGCTGCCAGCAGTCGGAGACGGTGCAGGTGAGAATCTGTTCCGTCGTCCAGTTATGAGGGGCAGCAGAGTCGGCCGACGGAGTGATGGTGACGGGAGACTTGGGCTGCGGCTGCTGAGCGGTCGCGGTGAGAGTGGCGGCAGCGAGAGTGAGGCAGACGGCGAATTTATTTCCTGGGCGCATAGTCGTTCCTTTTCCTGAAAGGGGTCTAGTAGGGGTGGTGGTAGTTGTCGTTGTTGCGCTTGTTCTGGGCGGCCTGGCCTACTACCGCGCCAATGCCGGCGCCGGCTGCTCCTCCGATTAGGGTTCCTTTGAGGCCGCCGCCGAAGACCGCGCCGAGGACCGCGCCACCCGCGCCGCCAATAAGGGCGCCTTTGCCGGGGCCGATGCCGCCCTGGCGATGATCGTCGTGGTAATTGTTGTGATAGTTGTTGTTGTAGTGGGGGTCGCGGTTGTTGTAGTAGTTCCCGCCACGAGCGCCGTTACGCATGCCGTTGTAGTAGGCGCTGTCGTTATTGTGGTGGTTCTGCGCGGTGGCGGGAAGGATACTGGACGCGAACAGCAGAGGAGTAAGGAAAACCGCTTTTCCGAGCTTGTTCATCCTCGATTAGATGCGGGATGGCGGTTGTGAGAAATCTTCCGGAACCCCTATTTTTCAGTATTTTGCAGGAAGGTTTTTCCTGTAGCTTGGATTTCGCACGGGAATTCAGTGTTACGTAGAGGCGCGGGGCCGGTTTAAGGCGTCTTAGTACTATCTGTCATGATGCGGCAGGGGAGGATAAGTAAAACGAATGGTGCTTTTGTGGCGAGTTTGTAGTGTGTTAGTTGCTGGCGTGATGGTGTCCGGACAGGTCGGTGTCGCGCAGACGGCTGCGAAGCCAAAGCCAAAGACGACAGTAAAGCCGGGTATGGCGGCGTGGTCGCCGGAGGTACAGAAGACACTCGGAGTCACAGCGGAAAACTTCAAGGCGGAGGGGCTGGACAAGCTGACGCAGGCACAGTTGACTGCGCTGCTGATTTCAGCGCGGCCCGATCCGAGGAAAGGATTGCTAACCTGTCCGGCGAGTGGCGCCGTGTCCGCAGCAAGATTCAAGGTACTGGTCACAGTGGCGGGGGATGATCCGACAGGGGCGATTGCAACGGCGATCAAAGACGCGGTAGCCGCGCTGAACGGAGTGGATGTAGTGGACTCGGCGGCGACAGCGGACCGGGCCCTGCACGTTGTGATCCAGGAGCAGACGGTGAATAAGCGGACGATCGGGTTTACGGCTTCATATCTGACGGCGACTCCCTGCAGCGAGGAGATCGGCGGCAAGAAGACGGATGTCGAGCTAAAAGGAACGCTGGGGACATATTCGAACGCAAAGGGCCCAGGCCTCGCCAAAGATCTGGCGGGGATGATGGATCAGGACCTCCAGGCGCTGCGGCGATGAGGACTAGTTGACGCCTTTTTTCGGATCCCATGAGCCTTGAAGCTTGCGGATCATGATGATCTGACCGGTGTGGTAAGCGTTGTGCGTACTGATGTGCGCGATCGTGTTGGCGATGGCTCCGAGCTTCGCCTCATCGGCGGCTTCGACAAGCTGCTCCAGTGCGGTGAGGTTCTCGTCGAGTTTCTTGAGGGTCTCGGGCCAGTTGGTGGCGTCGAATTTATT
>DATMPD010000023.1:0-22605 GCA_035567955.1 Edaphobacter sp. | reverse complement strand
TTTTGGACAGTGGAACGTGGTGAGCTCGAAGGCCGGTTTTACGACGATTGTAAGTATGAAGATCGGACCAGATGGGCTGTTGTATGTGTTGGAGCTCTCGGATTTTGCGGCGAATGGCCCGACGCCGGGGATGGGCAAGGTGATTAGAGTGAAACGCTCGGGTGACCTCCAGGAAGTGGTGACAGGCCTGTCCTTTCCGACGGGAATGACCTTCGGGCCGGATCAGCGGCTGTACGTGTCGAATCTAGGCATTGTAGGGGGGGCTGCGGGACAGATTCTGCGGATCGATCTGCCGGCAGTGCAGTAGGTTCGTTTCGCGAATATCCCCCACCCGTTACGGTGAGACTGTAACGGGTGGGTGTTCGGCGTGGGAGTAAGCGACTAGTTTGGCGGAGTCGCAACGAGTGCGAGGAGCTGCTTTTCGACTCTCTCCATGGTGGATTGGTCGGATCTTGCGAGGAAATCAGTAGCTGCACGCGACACTGCTGCGAGAGCTACTCGCAATTGATCTTCGGATAGCGGGAGATCGGCGAGGGCATTTGCGGAGGTACATCGGGGGGTAGGACTCGTCGAGGACAAAAAATCAAGGAGCTTTTGAAACTGTTCCTGATCACCGAGGAGAAAAAGAGCGCGAGCAAACCACGGCTTAGCTTTTTCGGCCTCTTCCGCCTTCGCGGCATTCTCGATCTGTTTCCGAAACCTCTTACCTCCCAGCTGGGCGATGGAGATGGCCGCATACGCTCGGACCAGATAATCGTCATCACGCAAACATTCAATCATCGCCGGAAGGGCTGACTTATCGCCAATTTGATCCAAGGTTTCGAGCGTTTCGACTCTGGTCAAGACTTCCGGATGTTGCAAAAACGGATGGAGCCAAGGAGCTTTGATCGCTTCTGCTGCGTGAAAGGATCCAAAGCACTCGATGGCGCGTTGACAGACGAAATTGTTCCTGTCGGAGACTAGGCCGATGACCTGATAGTCCAGTTCTGAGAGAACTTCATCGCGTGCGACTTCTAGGGCTGTCTCACGGACTCTCGGACTGGGGTCTTTGAGGTAGGAACTGACAGAACGAAGGAGCTTGGGTCTGTCGTCAGCCTCGAGCGCCTTGATGGCCATCCTGCGACCTTCGACAGGTGGCGTCTTTCTTGGCGCTCTAGATTTAGTGGGCTGCATAAGTAACCCTGCTGAGGATAGCCGCTAACGTTCGGAATGTGATGAAAACTTTGCGTGCAACTTTTGGGTTAGGGTCCCACGTCCGAGACTCCCGGACGTGGGCACTGGTGTTATTTGGCGTGGTCGGCGAAGAAGTTTTGGGCGGCGATGAGGCCTTTGCCGAATTCGAAGTTGGGGAGGGGGAGTTTGGTTTTGTGGATGACTTGTTCGAGGGCTCCGAGGATGGCGATGGTGTCCATGTAGTCGAAGAAGCCGAGGTGGGCGATGCGGAAGAGCTGGCCCTTCATCTCTCCCTGGCCGTCGGTGACGATGGCGGCGAATTGGGATTTGAGGCCCTTGACGAGGGTGCCGGAGTCGGTGCCTTCGGGAGCCATGATGGCGGTTGCGGCGGCTGCTTCGGCGCCTTTGGGGGCGAAGAGTTTGAAGCCTAGTGCTGTGGCTGCGGCCCGGGTCATGGCGGCGCAGGTTTCGGCGTTGTCGATTAGTTTTATTCTGCCTTCGGCCAGGTTCCCCTTGGGGTTATCGGATGTTGCAGCTTGTCCGGCGATGTAGTCGAGCGCAGCGCCTAGTGCGGCGATGAGCGCGACCGATGGGGTGTAGGCGGATTCGCCCTTGGCGGCGTTTTTGCGCTCCTTGCGGAGGTCGAAGTAGTAGCGGGGGTTGTAGGTGGCCTCCATGCGGTCCCAGGCGCGGGGGCTGATGGCGAGGTAGCTGAGGCCGGGGGGAATCATGACGGCTTTCTGCGATCCGCCGATGAGGACGTCGATGCCCCAGCCGTCCATGTCGAGGTGGGTGGTGCCGAGGCCGGTGATGCCGTCGACCACGAGGAGGGCCTCGGAGTTTTCCTGCTTGAGGAGTTTGGCGATGCCTTCGATGTCGTGGCGTACGCCGGTGGAGGACTCGGTGGCCTGGACGAAGACGGCGCGGGTTTCGAGCTTGAGGGCGGCTTTGACCTGGTCGAGGGTGAAGGTCTGGCCGTAAGGGACTTCGACTACGTCGGCGTGGCAGCCGAAGGCTTTGACGAGGGAGGCCCAACGTTCGCCGAATTTTCCTGCGGTCAGGACGAGGACGCGATCTCCTGGGGATGTCAGGTTGGAGACGGAGGCTTCCATGGCTCCGGTGCCGCCGCTGGAGAGGATGATGACGTCGTTTTTGGTGCCGACGAATTCTTTTAATTGCGCTAAGACGCGGGTGTAGAGGGCGCGGAACTCGGGGGTGCGGTGGTGGATGTCGGCGGCAGCCATGGCGAACTGCGCGGCGGGGAGGAGAGGCGTCGGGCCTGGAGTGAAGAGGCGAGTTTTACGGATCATGGATTTATTGTAGCGGCGTCCTGCCGGACGGGCCCGCTGCGCTGCGTGTCCTGCCGGACGGGCCGCCTGCGCGGCGCGCGGCCACTTCGTGGCGGGTGTACCGGTCTCGGTGAGGCGAGATGCTTGGGGCCTCGCGTTGCTCGGCGCGTACTTATAATGAGGGATTGTTCGATGGAGAGGATTGCGATGACGATTGGTGAGAAGGTGCAGGCAGATATTATTGTGGCGATGAAGGCCAAGGAGGAGCACAAACTCACGACGCTGCGGATGGTGAAGTCGGCGCTGAAGAATAAAGAAATTGACAAGCGCGAGAAGCTGACGGACGCCGAGGAGTCGCAGATTCTGACTACGCTGATCAAGCAGAGGAAGGAGTCGGTGGAGTCCTTTACCAAGGGTGGGCGGCCTGAGCTGGCGGCGAAGGAGCAGGCGGAGATCGCGATGATCGAAGGCTATCTGCCAAAGGCTGCTGGGGAGGATGTGATTCGCGGAGTGGTGCAGGGGGCGATCGATACGATGACAACGGATGGGAAGAGGCCGGGGCCTAAGGATATGGGGGCGGTGATGAAGGTGGTGCAGCAGAAGATTCTGGCGGATGGGCTGCGCGCGGATGGGAAGCTGGTTAGCGAGATTGTGAAGGCGGAACTGGCGACGTAATCTCCTGCTGGCCGGTGTTGCTTAGGTTCAACCCGCGGAGTTGGCTGGAGAGATCCAGGTCACATACCAGGCTGCATCTGGAGCGATGGCGAAGACAATTCAATTCCGTCTACTTCGCGCACATCATGCTGACATTGGGGAACACTCGCCGCCTTTCGATTGACTGCTGCGACCGACCAATCGCATGTCTGGTTTCGCTTCCGTTTCGGCTGGAAGATCACAAAGCTGCCGCTGTTGCTGATATAGACGCTGCCAAATCCGGCGGTGGGGAGTAGACCGTCCACAGCCAACCCCTCGTAGCCGATCGCCGTAACGTGAGCTGCCACATCCAGAGAGATACCTCCCACTCTGAACTGCACTAGATATCCGGGGGTGTATTTTCGGTTTCCTGCGTCATCTTCCACTAGCATTGTCGGTCGCATCGACGCCGAGGGTTGATCGAGCGAGGCCGGAAATAGCACGACTGAGGCGCTGCCGGAATCCAGAATGAGGTTTAAGTCGCGGTGGTTCGATTCCGCCAGTTTTACGCGAACCGCAGTGCTCCCGTAGGCCGGACTGTTTGGCGTTGTGATCAGGCTGGTGTTGACTCTTTCGCCGTCGAGTTGAGCTGCCACCACGCCGGCGGGGTCGAATTCAATAATCCGTTTGCGGTTATCGAGAAGAAAGTCGGCATTCCTGAGTACATTCTGGCCAAGCACGCCGTCGATTCTCGAGTCCAGTTTGCGCAGGTCTGACATATCACGCACTCCGAACTCCACATTGCTCTCAGTCACAGGTCCTAGGCTGACGGTGCGAGCTACCGCCCAGGGAGTCGTCGTCTTGCTGGTAGGAGTGATAATCGTGCCGCGACCGATTATCTCGAGCCTGAGGGATTTCAGCAGTACCGGGTCAACGACTGTAACGGTGGATCCGGTGTCCAGCAGAAACTCGAAGGGCCCGCTGCCATTGACGTAAACGGGCACGACGATGGAGAAGCCGCGGGGCGAGCGGAAGTGAATCTCGGAAAGAGTCGCCGGCGCAGCGGCCTTCTCCGCGCGCAGGAAACTGCTTAGCAGCAGGAGCATGAGATAACCGGTTAGGGCGGGTGCTTTAAACTGCGTCATCTTACTTCTCCTTTTGCGGATACGAGGAGATGCGCAAAAACTATGGCCCGATGACGACACGGTAGCGGTTCTCCTCGTCGCGATTGTCACTTTGACGTCAAAAGAACGTTGGTTTTTAGTAGAGTGTGACGGGCATCCGTAGAGTGTGACGAGCGGCGCTCCGCGTGGGCGAACATTGCTACGCTCCGCGCGTAGGAAGTGCGATTGTACGTCTGTGGGCCAATCGACCGGCTAGTGTCGGGCGGAGGACCAGTTGAATTCGGCTCCGGCCATGATGGTGCGGCCTTGCAGGGGGACCTGGGGGATCTCCTGGTAGCCGGTGTTGCTTAGGTTGAGTGCGCGTAGGTAGGGGCGGAGGTGGCCGGTGTTGCGGGAGAGGGCGAGGTCCCAGAGCGGATAGGCGGTGTGCTGGGTTTTCTGGACGATGTTGACCTGGGTGTGGGCGGTGAGTTGATGGAAGACGCCGGGCAGGGTTCCGGTCCATAAGAAGAGGGCGTTCTGGGCGGCGTAGTTGTAGGCGTACTCGGAGAGGAGGTTGGGGGGCGGTGGGGCGGCGTGGGCGGCGGTGTAGTTGAACTGGAGTTGCTGGTTGTTGGTGAGGCGGAGGCGGACAGTGGCTTCGGCTCCGGTGATGTTGAGGTTCTGGATGTTAATGGCTTGCCAGGGTTCGGCGAAGGTGAGGGCGGGGGTGGCGAGGATTGTTTTGGCGTAGTCGATGGCTTTTTTTTCCTGGAGGCGGAAGGCGGCGGCGTTGAGGGTGAGACGGCTGCTGGTGGGGGTCCATTCGGCTCCGGCTTCGTAGCTCCAGGAGGACTCGGATTCGAGGTTGGGGTTGCCGATGGTGGTGGGGTCGGAGTAGTAGAGGTCGACATAGGTGGGGAGGCGGAAGCCGTGGCCGGCGGAGGCTCGGAGACGGAGGGTGCGGGTGAGGGTGTAGGCGGCGGCTAGGGAGGGGGAGAAGACGTTATTGTTTCCACCGTTGTTGCCGGTGAGGATTTCGTCGCGGGCTCCGAGGGAGAGGGAGAAGCGGCGGAGTGCAGCGAGGTTGAGGTTGGCGTAGGCAGCGCCTTGGTTGCGAGCGTGCTGACCGAGGGAGTTTGAGTGGATGGTGTCGCCATCGGCTTCTACGCCGTAGGAGAGGGTGGTGTTGGGGCGGAGGGTTTGGGCGCGGCGGAGGGCGCCTTCGTAGCTGGTGGTGATGTGGTTGTTTTCGTAGATGGCCGGCTGGTCGACGAAGAGGACGAAGAGGTCGGTGTGGCGGCGGTAGCCGAAGCTGGCGGCGGTTTGGGGGCCGAGCTGCTGCTGGATGCTGGCGAACCAGCCTTTGGTGCGCTCCCAGGATGGGTACGGGCCGTAGAACTGGTTCGCGCCGTAGGGGCGGTCGCTGGTGGCGAGGAGGATGTCGGTTGCGTATTTTGACTCGCCGGCTTTTGGGGTGAGCCAGGTTTCTGAGGCGAGGGCGTTCGAGGAGTAGTTGCGGTCGGGGATGAAGCCGTCGGAGGTGTCGCGGCTGGCGGTGAGTTGTTCGGCGAGCGGGCCGCGGGTGTAGGCGGCGCGGAGGTGTTGCTCGATGGAGTTGTAGCTGCCTCCCGCTGCGCTGCCGATGATGGTGAGGCCGGGGGCGGGTGGCTGGGTGAGGAGGTTGACGGCTCCGCCGATGGCGTCGGAGCCGTAGAAGGTAGAGCCGGAGCCGTGAAGGATGTCGATGCGGGTTACGGCGTCGAGGGGGATGGGGATATCCAGATTTAGGTGGCCGGTCTCGGGGTCGTTGATGCGGAGGCCGTTGAGGAGGACGAGGGATTGCTCGAAGGTGGTGCCGCGGAGGGATAGGTCAGCCTGGACGCCGTTGGGGGCGCGGGCCTGGAGGTTGAGGGAGGTGTCCTGGCGGAGGTAGTCGACGACGGAGTTTGAGATGAGGGGCTGGTCGCGCGGGGAGATGAGGTTGACGGAGCGGTTGCTTTCGGCGAGGGGGAGGGGTTCGAGGGTGGTGGTTACGGTGATGCTTTCGGCGAGGGGGGCGGGTTTTGTTTGCGGCGGGGTGGGCTGCTGGGCGAGGGCGGTGCTCAGGCAGAGGAAACAGAGAAGGCCGGGGATTTTTCGTTGGATTGTCACTTGGTCATGATCGCTCCTCATGGGGAGATTACGAAGCTAGTTTTGTTTCATTGTAAATAGTTGAAGGCTAAACCATAATTGATGGATCGGAGAGGAAGGCGTACCCCAGGGGCTAAAGCCCCCTTTCTTACTTGCGGGATAGAGACCCAAGGCTGAAGCCTTGGGGTACCTCAGGAACAGCAACTGCCAAGACAGAAGCAGGTCCTCCGCTTCGCGAAGGATGACAACTAAAAAGCAACAGCAACAGCAACAGCAAAAGCAAAAGCAAAAGCAAAAGTAAAAGCAACAGCAACAGCAATGACAGAAGCAAATCTCTGCGGATGATTCGGGCAGTATGATTCTGCGGCAAAGTTGGAAAGGAGCGCGATGCGGATTGAAGCGTTTTTGCGGCAGAGCCCGGTTTTTCAGGCGAGCCGGATCGCTCGCAGGACGGAAGCTTCGGTGAATGCGATTTTGCAGGAGGAGGGGTTGACGTTCTTTGAGGCTTTGATGCTGGCTGCGATTTTCTTCGAGAAGAAAGGCGGCATCAAGCCTTCGGATCTGGCGGAGACGTTTCAGACGACCCGGGGGAATGTGAGTCACTGCGTCTCGTCGCTGGAGGCGAAGGGGTTGGTGCGGCGGCGAATCGATCCGGACGATGCGCGGTCGTTTCGGTTGGTGCTGCAACCGGTAGGCAAGCGGCGGGCGGTGCGGGTGGTGGGGATCTTTGATCGGATGCAGACTCACTTTGAGAAAAACGTGGGAGCGACGAAGCTGGCAGGGATGTTGGAACAGATGCGTGCTGTGGAGGAGCTTTGTTCGGATTTGGCCGGATCGGCTCGTGAGCGAGGAAGGTGAACTCGTGCGGTGTCCGAGAGATGCGCAGCATGAAAGCCAAGCTTGAGCACTCTCGCCACGGCGAGTAACCGCAGGCCCTTCGACTCCGTTTGGCGCAAAAGCGCACCAAGCTCCGCTCAGGATGACACCTACAAGTATGTAGCGAACGTCTGGGACACCACACTAAAGACGAGATTCATATCGCGGCGCTAGAATCTCGGTGTTGGAAAAAGGAGTAGCTATGTCGCCTGGGTCTACGAACGGAAAGATTTGTTATATCGAGATGCCTGCGACGGATGTTGCGCGGTCGGCCGATTTTTATACGCGTGTCTTTGGCTGGAAGGTCAGGCAGCGAGGGGACGGTTCGACTGCCTTCGACGATACGGTTGGCCAGGTGAGTGGCACCTGGTCGGTGGGGAGGCCGCCGGCTTCGCAGCCGGGGCTTCTGGTTTATGTGATGGTGGATGACGCGGAGGCGACGGTTAAGGCGATCGTGGCCAATGGGGGCGAGATTGTCCAGCCGATTGGCGGAGATGCGCCTGAGATTACGGCGAGGTTTCGCGATCCTGGGGGAAATGTAATTGGGATCTATCAGGAGCCCAAGAAGAAGGGTTGAGCTTGATTCGCGGATGATTTTGACGAGGATGCCATCGCGGAGGATTTTCCCAGCTCTTATCGACTGCCCGATGGGAGGAAGCGACCTATGATTGCCAAAACAGTTTGGAAAAAGGAGATGGAATTTGATGGGCACTCCGAAAGTGGCCATCATCTCGTTTTCGACGCCGGAGCCGCGCACGCCAACGGCCCTACACCTATGGAGGCGGTTCTGATGGCCCTTTGCGCCTGCACGTCCGCCGACGTCGTGTCGATCCTCGAAAAGAAGCGCGAGCCCCTGATTAGCCTTACTGTATCTGCAACCGCTGAACAGGCCGCGCCGCCGCCCCGTGTCTTTACAAGGATCGGGTTGGTCTACCACGTTGGTGGTGCTGTCTCAAAGAAGGCCGCCGAAGACGCAGTCGCACTCTCGAAGAATAAGTACTGTTCGGTCTCGAAGATGCTGGAAAAAGCCGTCCCGATCGACTTCACCATCGAATACGCAAACGCGACCGTCTCAAGCGAATAGCTTTACTCGCGGATGATTTTGACGAAGACGCCGTCGGGGAGGGTGGCGTTGCCGAGGATGTGGACTACGCCGTCTTTGGTGAAGCCGCGGAGCATGGTGTCGGCCTTGGGGTAGGGGTCGGGTGGAGTCTCGGATTTGATGGGGTACGGGGTGGCTTTGAGCGGAGCTTCAGTGCGGGGAGCAGGTCCTCCGCCCTTCGATTCACTGTGTTCGCTCAGGGCGAAGGAAGACAAATTCTTACCAGAGGTGGGGATTTGGGACCGGTTCATGCCTCGGTCCATGGCCTGGTTGGCGAGGCGGTCGGCGTCTTTGTTCTTGTGGCGTAGGGCGTGGGAGATCTCGAAGGCTTCTAGTCTGGCGATGCGGTTTCTGGCCTCCTGCCAGAGAGGCCGCAGGTCGGGGGAGTTGACCTTGTACTTGCCCTGGATCTGCTTGACCATCAGCTCGGAGTCGGAGACGACGCGGAGGCGGGGGTGGTGGTGGTCGAGGGCGTACTGGAGGCAGGCGAGGAGGCCGGAGTATTCGGCGAAGTTGTTGGTGCGCATGCCGAGGAATTCCGAGAGTTCGGCGAGGATTTTGCCGTGGTCGTCCTGGATGACGGCTCCGTAGCCGGCGGGTCCGGGATTGCCGCGGGCTCCGCCGTCGCAGTGGGCGTTGATCCAGCCGGATTTTTCGGGACTTGCAGCCGCGGGCGTGGGTTCGGAGAAGAGGCTGGGGGGCGCGGGGGAGCGGCGTGTCATGGGAAGAGTTTACGGGAGAGTTGACCGAAAAGTGGTAGGGAGGGGCTAACCGACGACCTTCATCTTTCGCTCACCTTTCCGGGATGGGCGGGTCTATTGGAGTGTACTTCGATTTTCTGACCTCCGGAGTCAGTTCGATGAATGCAGATGCTGTTGGGATGGATCTTGGCGGAGAGCTGTCTTCTCCGTTGGCTGCAGTGGCTCAAAAGCGGCACATCAGTCCGTTTGCCATGGGCTTGTTAGGGACCCGGGCTGTAGAATCTATGCCAGCGATGGCAAAGGCAGCGGCCCAATCCGGGACCAGGAATGGCGGCAAGCTGACGCAGGCGCAGCTGGACGCGCGGGCGCAACAGCGGACCGAGGACGATGAGCTGATTCGCGAGGCGCAGAAGGGCCAGCGAACCGCGTTCGACGCTCTGGTGCGGCGGTATGACCAGTCGGTGCTAAGGCTGGCGCTGCATATGCTCGGTAATGAGCAGGATGCTCAGGATGTGCACCAGGAGGCCTTTATCAAGGCATATCGCCACCTGGGGAACTTCCGGTTTGAGTGCAGTTTTTATACGTGGCTTTACCGGATTGTCACAAACCTTTGCCTGGATCAATTGCGGCGGCGAAAGAGCCGCAGGGAAGACCCGGCGACGGTACTGGATGCCAGTGGCGATGAGATGGACCTGATGGCGAATATCTCTGATGAACGGGCGATGTCGAACCCGGGCAGAGAGCTGGACCGGAAGGTGATGAGCGAGAGGATCAACGCGGCTTTGGACAAATTGACGCCGCGGGAACGAACGGTTTTTGAACTGAAGCACTACCAGGGGTTGAAGCTGCGAACGATTGGCGAGATGTTGAACACGACAGAGGAGACGGCGAAGAATACTCTGTTTCGCGCTACGCGGAAGCTGCGGGCGAATCTGTCGGAGCTTAGAAGCTAGTGGTTAGTGATGAGTGATTGGGTAAGGGTGCAGTGAGAGCCCACTAGAACAGGTGAAAATTTGAGGCTGGTTGAGGTAAGACAATGAAGTGTCAGAGCGCGAGAGACTGCATCGTGTTGTTGAATTACGGCGAGCTTCCTGATGAGTTGGCCGGAGTCTTAGAACAGCATTTGATAGGGTGCGAGGATTGCACCGAGGAGTTGGAGGCGTTCCAGGGTTTTGAGGAGCGTCTGGCAACGATGCCGGTGCTGGAGCCTTCGCCGAATCTGCTGGCGCAGTCGCGAATGCGGCTGGATGATGCGCTGGACATGATTCCGCCGCATGGATTTCTTACTCAACTGAGAACGAACTTCTACCGCTGGGTAGGCAATGTGCAGAGTGCGCCTGCGCTTGCGACGCTGCTGTTGGGCGTGGGTTTTCTGAGTGGGAATTTTACTCATCGTTATCAGGTGGCGAATGCGCCGAAACCGGCAGGGCCGGGAGTGGTTACGCTCACCCATCCGTCTGATGTGATTGCGAATGTGACCGGGGTGGTGCAGACGCCGAACTCTGAGCTGGTGCAGGTGAACTACAACAAGATTGTTCCGGAGTCGATGGAGGGGTCGCTGGATAGCCCGGAGATTCGGAAGCTGTTGCTGGTGGGGACGAACGCTGCGGCGACGCCTGGGGTGCGGATGAACTCGGTTTCTCTGTTGACGAATGAGTGCAAGGCGGGGCATGCCTGCCAGCCGACGACGGATGTCGACGGGATTCGCCATGCGTTGATGGTGTCGCTGCGATACGACGAGGATGCCGGAGTGCGGATGAAGGCGCTGGAGGGTCTCGAGCGGTACATCGGACAAGACCAGCATGTGCGCGACGCAGTGCTGGAGGCGGTAGCACATGATCGGGATGCCGAGGTACGGCGTACGGCGATCGGGCTGCTGGAGCCGGTGCAGTCGGATTCGAGCGTGCGGCAGGTGCTGCGGACGGTCGCAACGCAGGATGCGAATCCTTATATCCGAACGGCGTCATACAACGCATTGCAGAACGCTGCTGATATTCAGTAAGGTGCGGTGAGTGAGGTCCGCTCGTCGGTCTTTCGGCTCAAAAAAGAGTTGGTTGAGGTTACGCAGATGAAACACCGCAGGTCGGTTGAGTTCGTGGTGCTGGCAGCGGCAATCGCTGTTTTGGACGGGGGACAGGCATTGCATGCGGCCGAGATGCCTGCAGCGTCGGGCTCGCAGATGCTGGCAGCGGCGATGGGTGAGGGGCATGCGCGCGCGGTTCAGGGATATCTGGGGATCGAGACGCGCGACGTGAGTGAGGACCAGCTTGGAGTGCTGAAGCTGAAGGACGCGCGCGGCGCGGAGATCACCAATCTGGACCATGATGGGCCGGCGTGCAAGGCTGGGATGCGCATGCATGATGTGATTCTGCAGATGAATGGGCAGGTGGTGGAGAACGAGGATCAGCTGCGGCGGATGCTGAAGGAAATGCCGGTGGGGCGCTCGGTGAGCTTCGTGGTCAGCCGGGATGGGCAGACGCAGCTGTTGACGATGCAGATGGCAGATCGCAAGACTGTAGGTCTGCAGGCGTGGGAGCAGCACTACACGGTGCCGGCTCCGGGGCCCTCGGGCGTGGTGCGAGGGAACAGTTTTCTGGATTCGAAGTCAGCGAATCCGACGCCGCCGAACACAACAGCCCAGAAGGAACATCATGATTTGCTGGGGACAGAGACGATCATCCTGAGCTCGTCGTTTACCGGGGCGAAGCTGGAAGTGATGGGGCCGCAGCTTGCGGAGTTCTTTGGCGCAGCGGGCGGTGCGGGACTGCTGGTGCGGAGTGTCGACACACATAGTCCTGCGGACGATGCCGGGATGAAGGCTGGCGATGTTGTCGTCAAGATCAATTCGATCTCTGTGGCCAATGGGACGGACTGGACCAAGACGGTACATGACAACAAAGGAAGACCGGTGCCCGTGGTGGTGTTGCGGGATAAGCGTGAGCAAACGCTGACGCTGACGCCGGATGGAAAGAAGCGGTCGGGTCTGTGGTTGGGGTTTGGGTTGGAAGATTTTTTCCAGCAGACGACCCAGCAGACCCGTCAATTGCTGGCCAAGCTGTAGCAGGCGCGGCGTCGCAGCGAAGGCCCGCGAAGACCCGCTAAAGATGCACGCGATCAAGGCGAGTTACTTCCACTGGAAACCTGGTGTTTTAATGAGTCCGGCGAGTTCGGCTGGGAGTACAAGCGCCTCTTCTGTATTTCCCTGTAGAAAGGGCTTTAGCACGGGGCGTCCGCGCGATGCGCCTACCTCGAAGATGATGTGATCGGGATAGAGGAGATCCTTGACGCGGGGGCCTTTGTTCGACTCGGCACCGTCGTAGTGTTCCTTTTGAATTTCCACGAAGATGGGAGGACGATCGCGCCAGAGGGTCTCGCGCAGCCCTTCGAGTACTTTTGTCTCGTAGCCCTCTACGTCCATCTTGAGAAGCGTGATGGGGGGGAGGTGGTTGGCGGCGAAGAAGTCGTCGCCGCGGACGACCGGGACGGAGATGTTTTCCGAGGAGACGTTGTCGGGGAGGTTGCTGCCGAGGGTTCCGGTGCCTTGATTGGCGCCGGTTGGCGGGTGAAAGGTTCCGGTTTCATTCCTGTCGCCAAGGGCTACCGGAAAGATGGTCACGTTGCTGATCCCGGCGTGGTTGAGCTTGCGGACCATCTCTTCGCGCACCACGGAGAAGGGCTCAAAGGAGAAGACGCGGTCTGCGTGACGGGACATGAAGAGGCTGTGATGGCCTATGTTGGCGCCCACATCAAAGAAGTTCACTGGCTTGCCACTGGCGCGGAGTGCGTCGGCGATTGCAGCCAGAAGACGAATCTCGTGGAGTTGAAAGGCGCCGTAGTAAAAGACGTTCCAGTCGATGAAGTTGGCCAGGTCGCCGGAGTAGGAGTGGCCGAAGAATCCGGTCACGAAGGCGTGCGAGGGCTGGCGGTCGGGATGCGCGAAGGCGCGCAGGATTCTGTCGCGGCCGCGAAGCCATTGCTGATGCCCGACAAACCGTAAAATCTGCTGCTTCACCGGATACATTCGGACATGATATCCCACCGGTTGAGGGTTTTTCGGATGAGAAACCGTCGCCGGTCGGTGTGTTGGGGGGCTCGCGATATTGCGAGGGACGCATCTTTCGATTTACAGACGGATGATTTTTAGAGTGTATGATTCTGCGAACGAGGAATAGTTCATGCGAGGAGTTTCCCTGATGTTGGCTGCTGTCGTGGCGATGGTGCCGTTTTCGAGTCTGGCGCAGCAGGCTGGGCCCTATAAGATTCTGCAGACGTTGAAGGTTGGCGGCGAGGGCGGCTTCGACTATGTGTATGCCGATGATGCCGGGCGCAAATTGTATGTGCCGCGCAGCGGGCCCTCGGGTCGGATCACGGTCTTCGATCTGGATACGCTGAAGCCGGTGGGCGAGATTGCTAACGCGAGTGCTCATGGAGTGGCGGTCGATACGAAGTCGCAGCATGGATTCGGCAGCAGCAAGCCGGTGGTGATGTTCGACGCGAAGACGCTGGCTACGATCAAAACGATTGACGTGCAGGGTGGGCCGGACGGAATTCTGGCGGATCCTTTCAGTGGCCGGGTTTATGTGTTCAGCCATAGTGCGCCGAATGTTACGGTGATCGATGCGAAAGATGGATCGATTGTAGGGACGGTCGATCTGGGCGGCGCGCCGGAGCAGGGTGCTCTGGATGGCAAGGGGCATCTGTATATCGATCTGGAGGACAAGGGAAGCATCGCTGTGGTGGATACGAAGACTCTGAAGCTGACGACTACATATGACCTGCAGGGCAAGGGCGGGACCTGTGCGGGATTGGCCATGGATGTGAAGAACAATATTCTGTTTGCCTCCTGCCGGAATCCGCAGACGATGGTCATCTTGAATGCCGGCGATGGAAAGATCATCGACGCGCTGCCTATTGGTAGTGGAACGGATGGCGCGGTGTTCAACCCGAAGACGATGGAGGCGTTCAGCTCGGAGGGCGGTGGGACGTTGACGGTGGTGAAGGAGAACAGTCCAACGAGTTTTGTTGTGGAGCAGACGCTGCAGACACAGCCGCGAGCGAAGACGCTGACGCTGGACAGTAAGACGAACCGGCTGCTGCTGATCACGGCTGAGTTTACGCCTCCTCCTCCAACGCCTCCGGGAGAGCGTCCGGCACGCGGGCAGATGGTGCCGGATACGTTTTCGATTCTGGTTGTGGGCAAATAGCCTTATGATCCGGCAGGCTGTCATTACAGCTCTTGGCATTTCGGTCTCCGGAGTGCTCGCGCAGCCTACTGCTCAACGGCCGAAGTTTGATGCGTTTGAGGTGGCCACGATCAAGCCGGTGGATCCGGACGCCAAGGCAGGCAGATACATCGTCATGCAAGGCACTCACCGCTTTGTGGAGAAGGCCTACACGCTCAAGCTGCTGATTGCGGCGGCTTACGATCTGAATCCTCGAACGATCTCGGGTGGGCCGGGATGGATCGAATCCGACCACTACGACATCGTTGCCGTAACGCCTGGGGAGATTCGACCTACGCATGATGAGCAGATGTCGATGCTGCGCGATCTTTTGACTGAAAGATTCAAGCTCACGTTTCATCGCGAAGAAAAAGTGTTCTCGATTTATGAGCTGCAGGTTGCGAAGGGCGGACCGAAGCTGAAGGCAAGCACAGCCCCTCCGGACGATCCTCCGGCGCTGATCAGCACGGTCTATCCACAGCGCATCGTGATGCCCGCACGCAACGTGACGATGAGTGATCTGACCCGTTTGATGCAGCGGGCCATCCTCGATCGGCCAGTGGTGGATAAGACCGGGCTATCCGGAAGATATGATTTCGACCTTGAGTGGGCGCCGGACGAGACTCAATTTGGCGGGGAGGTGCCCCCGGCATCCGCAGAGGCCCAGGCCGCGCCTCTTTTTTCGGCGATTCAGCAACAACTCGGTTTGCGTTTGGAGGCGACCAAGGGGCCGGTCCAGGCGCTTGTCGTCGATAGGGCGGAGAGGCCTTCGGCAAACTGAGCGATTATCGACTTCTTCTGCATCGAAAATCGAGCGATTGATCTGAATCTCTTTAGAGTCAAAGTGTATCCAAAGGGCATGAAAACCCCGCTTCGTAGTTTGCGCCCTGGTGAGGTGGTTCGCGCCGGGGTGATAATCGCTGTCGCAGTGGTGCCGATGCTGGTTCCCCGCGTCGCTCTGGCGCATGCCGTGCTGGTACAGTCCACACCGACGATCGATGCAACCGTCGAGGGGCCGGAGGTAGCAGTCAGTATGAAGTTCAGTTCGCGGGTTGATGGAGCGCGATCGACAATTCTGTTGAGCACTTTTGATGGGAAGGCCACGCCGGTGGCGATTGAGCACCAAAGCACCCCGGACACCCTCACTGCACATCTCACTCATCTCAGCGCCGGTAAATACGCGATACGGTGGCAGGTGTTGGCGACTGACGGCCATGTCACTCGGGGTGAAATACCGTTTCGTGTGAAGTAGACTTGGGCCTACGCGTGTGACAGTTTCGGCTGGGCCAGAGCCGACTCGAGTATTTTTGCAGATGACTTGCCCGCCTCCAGTGGCTGCCGCTGACAACAGATGAGATCGTGCGGCCGCCTTGCCGGTAACTCCATTGCTGCATTTCTTTTTTTCCGAGGACGAACTTTGATATGGCTTCTGGGTGACTTTGATTTTCTGTCCGTTGTTTTGCGAGCCCTGACGCTGGGGCTGGAGTTGCTGACGCTGGGTGCGATCGCCTACCTGCTGATCGTCGCCATGCCTGCACGCGTCGGAGAATCTGTGATTGCAGGCTGCTGGCGGGGGATTCGCTGGTCGGCTGCCAGTTTTGCGATCGTCGAATTGTGCTACGTCTCGGTTGACAGCGCTCTGCTGATGGGCAGCTCCTCACTCGGTCTCGCTGACGTGGCGGGCGCGCGGTATTTTGTGTCAGGTGTAGGTGCAGCGCTGGCAGCCTCTGCCATTGTCGTTTGTGCACGGAGAGGCGGCGGGCGGAGATCGGCGTATGCCCTGGTTCCGCTTGCTACGCTGGTCCTGCTGGCGGTGGTCTCCACCAGTCATGCGGTTTCGCGGATGGACCATCGGTACGTGCTGATGGCCCTGACCGCCGCCCATCAATTGGGTGCGGGATTGTGGATCGGGGCCATGCCGTTTCTGCTGCTCTCGCTGCGGCGGGCCGGAGATCCCGAGGAGGCAAAACGGCTGCTGCGCCGATTTTCGCCGCTGGCGCTGGCTGGCGCGGGAACGCTGCTGCTGGGCGGTCTGGGCATGGGTTGGATCTACCTCGGCATCGCCGCCGATAAATCGCTGAGCAGTGTGTATGGGACTGCCTATGGAGTCATGATGATCTCCAAGGTGTATCTGTTCCTGGTGGTTGTGGCGATGGGCGCGGGGAACTTTTTTCTGGTCCGGCGTATCGAGACTGCGCCAGTCAGCTTACTGACGCGGCTGCGGCGATTTGGCGAGGCGGAGATCGGAATGGGCTTTATGGCGGTGCTGGCGGCCGCCTCGATGACCTCGCAACCCCCTGCGATCGATTTGCCGACGGACCGGGCAAGCCTCACCGAAATTGTCGAACGCATGCATCCCGCGGTCCCGCGCATGACCAGCCCGGTGTTCGCGGCGCTGGCGCCGACAACGTCTCTCGACACACTGGTAAAGCAGACGCAGTTCAACCTGCCCGGCGCCGCGATCGATGCGAACGGTAAAGCGTGGTCGGAGTATAACCATCACTGGTCGGGGCTGATTGTGTTGGCGGCCGGCATACTGGCACTGCTTAGCCGGCTCCCGAAGGCGCGATGGGCGCGGAACTGGCCACTGATCTTTGCGGCGCTGGCGGCCTTCATCCTGCTGCGCGGCGATCCCGAATCCTGGCCGCTGGGGCCGCGGCCCTTCTGGGCCAGCATGGTGGTGCCGGATATCCTGCAACACCGTCTTTATGCGCTGCTGATCGTCGCGTTTGCCGTGTTCGAATGGGGAAATCAAACTGGACGATGGCATGCCAGGTGGGCGGCGATGGTCTTTCCGTTGCTTTGCGCCATCGGCGGCGCGATGATGCTGACTCACAATCACGCTGTCGGGAACATCAAAGAAGAGCTGTTGGCGGAGATGAGCCACACGCCGATTGCGTTGCTGGGGGCCACCGCAGGCTGGAGCCGCTGGCTTGAACTGCGCTTGCCTGACCAGAGGGAATCACGGGTTGCTTCGTATGTGTGGCCAGTTTGCCTGATGCTGGTTGGGTTGGTGCTGCTGAATTATCGGGAGTCGTAGCGTTCGCTGGCCCCCTCTTTTCAGTAACAAAAGCGTGTGGTTGATATACTTGAAGATGATATGTCTTCTGCTTCTATAACTGCCGGTACGAGCGGCAGACGTCCTATGCCTGCGAAACGCCGCTGGAAGGCAGTGACGCGCAAGCTGCGTGAGCTGGGTTCGATCGGGTCGGCGGTGATGTCGACCGGGCACCCGTACATGGCGCACATTGTGCCGATGCGCCGGTGTAACCTAGCGTGCACTTACTGCAATGAGTATGACGATTTTTCCGATCCGGTGCCGATCGATGAGATGCTGCGTCGCATCGACCATCTGGGTCGGCTGGGGACGTCGGTGATTACAATCTCGGGCGGCGAACCGCTACTGCATCCGGAGCTTGATCGGATCATTGCGCGGATTCGCAAGACGGGTGCGATCGCCGGGATGATCACGAATGGGTATCTGCTGATGCCGGAGAGAATCGAGAGGCTGAACAAGGCTGGACTCGATCACATGCAGATCTCGATCGATAACGTGATGCCGGATGAGGTCTCGAAGAAGAGCCTGAAGGTGCTGGACAAGAAGCTGCAGATGCTGGCAGAGCACGCGGACTTTCATGTCAACATTAATTCCGTTGTGGGCGGCGGGATTGCGAATCCGAACGATGCGCTGACGGTGAGTGAGCGGGCGCTGGGGCTGGGGTTCAGCTCGACCATCGGGATCATCCATGATGGCAGCGGACAGTTGAAGCCGCTAGGTGCGGAGGAGCGCGGGGTTTGGGATAAGGTTCGCAACCTGACCCGGCGGAGCTACTCGCGGTTCAATCACTTCCAGGAGGCGATCGCCAATGGGAAGACGAATGACTGGCGCTGCCGGGCGGGCGGGCGATATCTGTATATCTGCGAGAACGGGCTGGTGCACTACTGCAGCCAGCAGCGTGGTTATCCTGGGGTGCCGTTGTCTGGATACATGACCGCGGATGTGAAGCGTGAGTTTCTGACGGAGAAGAGCTGCGCGCCGAGCTGCACGATCAGTTGCGTGCATCAGGTGAGTTACATCGACCATTGGCGAGCGCCGCAGACTTCTTCGGTGACGCCAGGGGCTTCAGGGGATGGGGCGGACGCGGAGCTGGTGCAGATTCGGTAGGAGTTGTGATGAGTGCTGCGAAGCGCGTGGAGACGGTCAAGCTGAGCGAGGAGCAGGTTCATCTGATAGCGAAGGCATTGGCCGATCCTCGGCGGTTTGAGCTGTTACGGCAGATTGGGAGCTGTCCCAAGTCAATGCAATGCGCCGACATCAGAGGATGTCATTCGGTGAGTGCGGCGACGCTTTCGCACCATATGAAGGAGTTGGAGACCGCCGGACTGGTTCGGGTGACGCGCGAAGGGAAGTTTGCGAGTTATCTGCTGCGGCGGGATGTGCTGCAGGCATATACGGAACAGCTGGCCAAGATTTAGAGCGGGAACACCTTAGAAATTTTCATCAGAATGTCGCATCTTCCTTGACTGCAGGCACATCAATTAGATGCTTATCTAAACATCAAACGATAAGACATAATATTGAGGGAGTGCGGACATGGGAAAGCTGACGAATAAAGTGGCGGTCGTGACGGGCGCGTCGAAGGGAATTGGCGCAGGCATTGCAAAGGCTTTGGCAGCCGATGGTGCGTCCGTTGTTGTGAATTATGCGTCGAGTAAAGAGGGTGCGGACAAGGTTGTGGCTGAGATCAAGGCCAAGGGCGGCAAGGCCGTGGCCGTGCATGGCGACTTTTCGAAGAAAGAAGACATCGGCAAGGTCTTCGGCGAGGTGAAGAAGACCTTTGGACGGCTGGATACGTTGGTGAACAATGCCGGTGTCTACGCGTTTACACCGCTCGAACAGGTGACCGATGAGGAGTTCCACAGGATCTTCAACCTCAATGTTCTTGGCCTTCTGCTGGCCTCGAAAGAAGCGCTGAAGTACTTTGGGCCTGAGGGCGGAAGCATTATCAATATCGGGTCGGTGGTGTCTTCTCTTACTCCGCCTCATTCGAGCGTTTACACGGCGACTAAGGGGGCGGTAGATGCGATTACGCAGGTTCTCGCCAAGGAACTGGGGCCGAAGAATATCCGCGTGAACTCGATCAATCCGGGCATGGTGGAGACCGAAGGCGTGCATGCGGCCGGCATTATCGGAACCGACTTCGAGAAGAACACCATTGCGCAGACTCCACTTGGTCGTCTCGGACAACCGGAGGATATCGCGACGATTGCGGCGTTCCTGGCGTCAGACGATTCGAAGTGGCTTACGGGCGAGCTCGTGAAGGCTGGCGGCGGCTTGCGGTAGGTTGAGGAAATCGAGAGAAGGGGGGAGCCGAAGCAGCGGCTCCCCTTTTTCATGCGGTATGCTTTTTTACGCGGTCATCGATTTATGCGTGCGTGTTGCAATGAAGTCGATGAGGGCTTGCCAATCGTCCACATTATGGCTGATGGTGGTGGCATGAGGTCTTTTCCGTTGCGGCGCGTGCATCTGTGGAGTCTGGTTCTTGCCTTGTTGATGACGGCTGGTCTGGCTGGTGCGCAGGGTACAGGCACGCAGCATGAGGAGACACAGCGGCCGACGAGCAAACCCTACTCAGGTGACCTTTCCATCTTCGACTATCCGGACCGGGACAAGAAGCTCCAGATCGATCGTGTGATGGATCTGCTGGGGATCACAACGGGAAAGAATGTCGCGGATATCGGTGCCGGGTCGGGATGGTTTACAGTGCTGGCGGCGCGCCGGGTGGGGCCGACCGGCGCGGTGATTGCCGAGGATATTAATCCGGTGGCGATCGAGTCCATCGGGAAGCGGGCCATAAAAGAAGACTTGTCGAATGTGCGGACGGTGCTGGGCGCGCCGGACGATCCGAGGCTACCTGCGGGGAGCGTGGACGCGGTGCTGATGCTGAAGGTGTATCACGAGATTGCGCATCCCGTATCGATGATGAAGGTGTTGCAGCGAGCGCTGCGGCCGGGCGCGAAGGTGGGGATCATCGACCGCAATGGCAATGGGGCTAACCATGGGTTGAAGCAGGATGTGGTTGTGAGGGAGATGGCAGATGCGGGTTACAAGCTGGTGGGGACCTACGACTTTACCAAAGCGGATGGGCAGGACTATTTTCTGATCTTTCAGGTGCAATAGAAGCGGCTCGGTGTCGTGGCGGCCAAAAAAGAAATTTCTGCGTGGCGCCTGCATTCTTCGGTAGTCTTGAGATATCAGGACAATCGAGTTATCCGGAGATGCAAATGCGCAGTGCGTTTTTTGTGATGGCGGTGCTGTTAAGTGCGGCGGCAGGAGCACAGGTTCATGGCAGAGAGGGGATTACGCTGCCGAATCCACCGGCAGTGAAGACCGATCCTGTAGTCGATGAGTACAAGAGCGCGGTGCCTGGCGTACCGACGAAGATCACGGATCCGTACCGGTGGCTCGAAGATGCGCATAGCCCGGAGACGCGGGTTTACATTAATGCGCAGAATGCGTATACGGCGCAGTATTTTTCGCAGGTGAAGATGCTGCCGGCGGTGGTTGAAGAGTTGGGCAAGCTGTTGAAGGTGGATTTTGTGGGCGTGCCGACGCGGCGCGGAGATCGCTATTTCTTCCCCGAGCGGCTGGCGGACGAGAACCAGGCTTCGATCTACATGCGGGTGGGGCTGCACGGCGTGGATGAGAAGCTGATTGACGCCGCGAAGCTGAGTGCGGACCAGAACACCTCGGTAAATACGCTGAACCTGACGGAGGATGGTTCGATGATGGCGTATGGCGTTCGGGTGGGTGGCGCGGATGAGGTGGAGGTGCACTTCCTGGATGTCGCCACGCGGCAGGACACCGGCGATGTGATGCCGCGGGCACGGTACTCGGGTGTAGATATCAGTCCGGATAAGGCGGGGGTGTATTACTCGAAGCTGTTTCCGCATGAGGGGAATCGGGTTTTCTATCACAAGTTCGGTACGCCTCTCGATAGAGACGCGATGATTCTGGGTAAGGAGTACCACGGGGAGAAGCTGGGCGAGATTGACGGTGTTGGCGTGCGGGCTACGGCGAATAGGCACTACCTGGTGTTCCGGATCGGCCGGGGCGTGCCGGCGACGCGCGAAGATATTTTGATCAAGGACCTGCGAGTGAAGGATTCGCCGATTGTTCCTCTGGTGTATGGGATCGACAGCCGGTTCGGCGAGTTCAACGTGGGCGACACGTTCTATATGCGGACCGACTACAAGGCTCCGAATGGCCGGGTGCTGAAGGTGGTCGAGGGCAAGAGTCCGGATGAGTGGCCGGTAATTATCCCCGAGGGGAAGGATGTGCTGGAGGCGGTGAACGTGGTCGGCGGCAAAATGTATGTGCTGCGGCTGAAGGATGTGAAGTCTGAGGTAACGATTTATTCGCTGGAGGGGAAGGCGGAGGGACACATCGCATTCCCCGGGATAGGCGCTGGTTCTACGCTATCCGGCCGCGCGATGGATACAGATGGGTTCTATACCTTTCAGTCGATCATTACGCCGCCGACGATCTTCCACTACGACACGAGGACGGGGAAGTCAGAGGTGTTCTACAGCGACAAGGTGCCGTTCGATTCGACTCAGTATGAGGTGAAGCAGGTTTTTTACACGTCGAAGGATGGGACGAAGGTGCCGATGTTCATCGCGGGAAAGAAAGGCCTGAAGCGCGATGGGAGCGAGCGGCTGCTGATGACCGGGTATGGTGGGTTTGCGTTGAGTGAGACTCCGATGTGGAACCCCGAGTATGCGTGGTGGATGCAACAAGGCGGGTGGTTTGCGCTGCCGAATCTGCGCGGCGGCAATGAGTATGGCGAGGCGTGGCATAAGGCGGCGATGTTTGCTGGTAAGCAGAACGTCTTCGACGACTGGTTTGCCGCTGCGGAGTATCTGATCGCGAACAAGTACACGACGCCGGAGCGATTTGCGATTCGCGGACGGTCGAACGGCGGGTTGCTGATGGGTGCTTCGATGACGCAGCGGCCGGATCTGTTCGGGGCGATCTGGTGTGGGTATCCGCTGCTGGATATGCTGCGGTACCAGATGTTCGAGATGGGGCGGACCTGGACGACGGAGTATGGATCGGCGGAGAATGCAAAGGATTATCCGTACATTTTGAAGTACTCGCCCTACCAGAACGTGAAGGCGGGGACGAAGTATCCGGCGATCTTCTTCTTTACGGGCGATGGGGATACGCGGGTCGATCCGATGAATGCGCGGAAGATGACGCCGTTGATGCAGACGTCTACTTCAAGCGGAAGGCCGATTCTACTGCACTATAGCCTGAAGGGCGGCCACAGCGCAGGCGTGTCGCAGACGCAGCTGGTGCAGGATTACGCA
>DATMPD010000022.1:0-4839 GCA_035567955.1 Edaphobacter sp. | reverse complement strand
TTACAGCTACAGCCTCTTTGATTTAGATGTGCTGGGCACGATCTGCCAGACGCTTTCAACCCCGGCGGACAATCTGTGGACCTTTAGCAGCCCGGACGGACGCGGCATGCGCAAGGTCGTGGCGTTCCTGTATCCCTTCATCAAAGACAAGAGTGCGTGGCCGTACAAGCATGACGTAGAGCATTGGGACGACTTCCCCAATCGGCAACCGACGCTGCTCTTTGCCGGCGTAGCCTATAGCCAAAACGACTACATCGCCCTGTGGAAGACGCTGAATCCCGACCCCGTCGTGCCCGAGGTCATCCGAAACTTCCCGGTTCGCCAGCCTTTGCTGTGGATGGCGAAGCCGGGAGCCGGCAAAAAGGGTTAATGTTTTGCTTCGGCGAGACGGTGCATCTCCGAGCCTGCAAGAAGGAAGCCGCCAACCCCGTAGACATAACTCGCCGAGGGCTTGAATTTGCCGGGCTGCCCATCGATAGGCTGAATCGAACCCAGGCGGCCGTCGGCGTAGATGTGGTTGAGCATTCCCTTCCACGACTTTTCGACGACAGGCAGATACGTCTTCCGATCGAGGATCTTCTCGTTGATCCCATACGCGATCCCAAAGGTGAAGAAGGCTGAACCGGAAACCTCAGGAAGATCGTACGCGTCAGGATCGAGCAGACCGGAACGCCACAGGCCATCAGGACTTTGAATCGCGGCGATTTCCGCAGCCATCTCGCGAAACTGCGCGACATACTTCGGCCGTGACGGATAATCGGCGGGCAGGATACGCAGCACGTTGACGAGCGCTCCCATCACCCAGCCGTTGCCGCGCGACCAGAAGATGGGCTTGCCGTTCGCCTGCTTCTGGGTGAAGTAGCGGCTGTCACGGAAGTAAAGATGGTTCTCCTGGTTGTACAGGCTCGCCGAAGTGAGCCACCACTCGTGGTCCATGTAGTCGAGATACTTCTTGTCGTGGGTGATCTCATACATGCGCAGCAACACCGGCGGCGACATGAACAACGCATCGCACCACCACCAAAGGAGCTTGTCCGGATCGTCCGGACGAACGACGAGCCGATCCATGATGGCCTTGGTGTCGGCCATGCGCACCGGCTTCTGGTCTTCGAGGTAGAGATCGAGATAGGACTGGCCGAAGGCCTGATCGTCTGCGTGCGGAAAGCGTTCGTTCAGCAGAGTCCAATTGGAGCGCTCCGCGAAATGCAGCACGGCATCGTGGTACTTCGGATCGCCTGTAGTCTTCGAGGCTGCGAGCAGTCCGTCATAAAGCGCTGCGAAGGTCCACTGCTTGTTAAAGTTCGGCTCGGCAACCTTCACCTGCCAGTCGCCGACCTTCTTCATCGCGGCATCGATGGCCTTCGGCTTTATCTCGGCCGAGAGATCTGTGGCGAGCGGACCGGGATCATCCGGCGCATCCCCAACGTGGGCGCGCTCCACCGGCGAAGGCGCAGAAGGAGCAGTTGTTGCGGGCGCGGTCTGCCCATAGGAGCTATAGCAGGTGGCGGAGAGGCACAGAGATAAAGCGACCCTGCGGAACGACTCTGTATTGAGAGAGAACACCATCATCTTCCTTTTTTCCTTGGGTTGCCTAGACCAGACTTCCGTTCATCACCAGCGCGACCGCACTGCGCAGCCGTGCCGTGTTGCCCTCGAAGGAAGGCCGCAGCCTCGGCTCCTTCGAGAGTGCGTTCTGTTTGAGTTCGGCCTCGATGATCGGTCCGAACATATACCAGGCCGTCGTGATATCCCCAACGATGACGATCTCGCTAGGCGCCAGGGCGGAGGCGATCATGCGCAAGCCGCGGCCAAGAAACGACGACATCTTTTGCAATGCCTTGATGGCATGAACATCGTCAGCCTGTGCCATCTTGACCAGCGCGGCGAAGCTTTGCGGGGCTGGAGATCCGCTGAGTTCCTCGTAGTAGCGCAGGCCGGCGCGATTCGAGCTGACGGTCTCCCAGCAACCGCGATTGCCGCAGCCGCACAGCGGGCCGTTGATCTCCATTTGGACGTGGCCGAACTCTCCGGCCATGCCGTTCGCGCCGCGAAGCAGCTGGCCATTGGCGAAGATTCCTGTCCCAATTCCCTCCGAAACGTTGACCACGACGAGATCGTGCAGGCCGTCGCTGTCGCCGAACCAGACCTCGGAGAGCGCGCAGGCGTTAGCGACATTGTCCATCTCGACATGCAGGCCCGTGGCGCGTTGAATGCGGGACTTGATGCTCGCTACCGGCCAGTTGAGGTTCGGGGCGAAGATAAGCTTTTCCAGCCGCGGGTCGGCGCGGCCAGGAAGGCTGATGCCGATGCCATCGAATGATTTCTCGCTATGGGCGGCGATCAGCTTGCGAATGGCCGCGATGATGCTCTGGATCGCTTTGGTCGGATCGGCAGGAAGTGCGACGACATTCTGGGCGACGATCTTGCCGCCGAGGTCGGTTACGGCAACCGTAGTCTGCGAGGGATGAATATCAAGGGCGATTACGGCTCGCTGGTGATTCAGTTCCAGAAACGTCGGTCTGCGGCCGCGGGGTGGTCTTCCCGTTGAACCTTCGAGGATCCACCTTTCCTTAATCAGATCTTCGACGATCAGCGAAACCGTGCTGCGCTGCAGGCCGGAGACCCGGGCAAGATCGGCGCGCGATAGAGGCTGGCGGGTTCGGACCAGATTGAAGACGAGATTCCGGTTAATCTGGCGCGGCGTCTTGTTCGACGCACTCTGCCTGCGGGTAAACGTGAACCGCGACGAGGGAGAAGTAGGCATGATTTCGCTTTCGGTCTTTGAAAAGATCAATATAGTACGACAGACAAAGGAACAGCTGAAACAGTGACGCCAAAAGCAGAACCGTCTCCGTTGGCGTTCGAAGCGAGAGCACAGCCTGCCGCTGACCGACATCTTTGATAACGAGTCTTTATATCACTGGAGTTGGGGATTTTGTCGATACTTTGAATTATTGTCTTCTAAGATGCAGCATTGCCGGGCCGAATCGACCCATGCGGTGAACAATATCGAGGAGTGATACCAAGTGTATTCCCGACGGAATTTCCTGAAGACCAGCGCCACTGCAGCCGCAGCTTCCCTGCTGCCCTCCTCTACTCTGCTCGCATCGATCGCGACCCTTGGCGGCAGTGTTGATCAAGCAGATACCATCGCGCATGCGCGGCGGCTCAGCGATGGATGGGAGTTCCTCCAGGGCTCGCTCGGCGGACCATGGGAGGCGTGGCATAGCGAAGAGGTTGCCGTCTGGCAGCCAGTCGCGATGCCGCACTGTTTCAATGCATACGACGGCTGCGACCCGGACGTTCCCTACTACCGCGGCAACGGCTGGTATCGAACCTATGTGCCGGTTGCCAACCCCTTCCCCAACGGACGGACCCTGCTGCACTTTGAGGGCGCGGGCCAGACCACCGCGGTCTATGTCGGGGAGAAGCTCGCAGGAAAACACACCGGCGGCTACGATGAGTTCGTCTTCGATATCACCGACCTCCTCTCGGAACCTTCGCCAGCAGCAACATCGTCGGCAGAAACCCCGACGCCAGCGGCGAAGAATAGAAAGAAGAGGCCGGACGGCGTCCCAATCTCGGTGCTCTGCGACAACTCGCGCGACCTGGACCGAATGCCCTCAGATCTCAGTGACTTCAGTCTCTACGGCGGCCTGTACCGGCATGTGAATCTCGTTTACGTTCCAGCGGTGTCGCTCGAAACCGTACATGTGCGAACGGAGTTGCCCTCGCCAAAGGGGCCGGCGACGATTACGGTTGTCGGGACCCTATACAACCCCACGAATGCGACCGACTCGCTCGAAGTCTCCATCGAAATGACCGACGCGAAGGGAACCTCGATTCACCGCGCAAAACAGATGTTAAAGCCCTGGCAAGGCTCCACGGAGATCACCAACTTCACAGTGGCCGCGCCGCACTTGTGGAGTCCAGCCGACCCGCATCTCTACCAGTGCAGCGTCACTCTTGGAGGGAGCTCAGGCTATGTTGCGGACGAGAGCTTCGGCATTCGCCACATCGAGTTCGTCGACCATGGGCCGTTCAAGCTGAATGGAGAGCGTCTGCTGCTGCGCGGGACGCATCGCCATGAAGACCACGCAGGCTACGCAGCGGCGATGCCGGACGAGTTGCTCGACCAGGAGATGCACCTCATTAAGGACATGGGCGCAAATTTCATCCGGTTGGCGCACTATCAGCAATCGCGGCGGGTGCTCGAGCACTGCGACCGGCTCGGCATCCTCGTGTGGGAGGAGATTCCCTGGTGCCGCGGCGGCGTTGGCGACGACGTCTTCAAAGAGATGGGGCGCCGCACCCTGCGCAACATGATCGCGCAGCATTACAACCATCCCAGCATTCTGCTCTGGGGTCTCGGCAACGAGGATGATTGGCCCACCGAATATCCGGAGATCAACCAAAACGACATCCGCGCCTATCTCCAGGAACTAAACGTCCTGTCGCATCAGCTCGACCCATCGCGCTTCACTACGATTCGCCGCTGCGATTTTGCCCGCGACATCCCTGACGTCTATTCGCCCTCGATCTGGGCCGGCTGGTATAGCGGCACCTATCCCGAGTATCAGAAGTCCCTCGAAACTCAGCGCGAGCGCGTCAAGCATCTCTTCCACGCCGAGTGGGGAGCAGACAGCCACGCTGGCCGCCACTCCGAGAATCCCGACAAAGTGCTTTCGCAGATCGCCACTGGCCATGGCACCGACGAGCGCGGCCTGGCCTACCTCAACACCGGAGGCCCGACCCGCGTCTCGAAAGACGGCGACTGGTCCGAAACCTACGCCTGCAATCTCTTCGACTGGCACCTCAAAACTCAGGAGACGTTGCCCT
>DATMPD010000021.1:0-20061 GCA_035567955.1 Edaphobacter sp. | reverse complement strand
CGGCGTAAGGGTGCGCTCGATGGCGGCGGTCTGCCGGGCAAACTTGCTGATTGCTCCGAGAGAGAGCCCGATCGCTGCGAACTGTACCTGGTCGAAGGTGAGTCGGCGGGCGGAACGGCCAAGCAGGGCCGCGACCGTAAGTTCCAGGCGATCCTTCCGCTGAAGGGAAAGATCCTCAACGTCGAGAAGGCTCGGTACGACAAGATGCTGGGGCACGAAGAGATTCGCGCGATGATTACGGCGCTGGGATGCGGGATCGGCAAGGACGACTTCGATGCGAGCAAGCTGCGCTACGGCAAGCTGATCCTGATGACCGATGCCGACGTCGACGGGTCGCATATCCGCACGCTGTTGCTGACGTTCTTCTTCCGCCATATGACGGAGCTGATCAAGCGTGGCCATGTGTATATCGCACAGCCGCCGCTCTATCGCATCAAGAAGGGCAAGTTTGAGCAGTACATCAAGGACGACCGCGAGTATGTGAGTGTGATGGTGAAGCGTGCCTCCGATGGCATGGTGATCCGTTATGGCGACGGCGGGGCGAAGCTTGAGGGCGCTGCCCTGACGAAGTATATGGGACAGTTGAACGACTATCTCGGCTTCTTCGACAAGGTGCAGAAGCGGCTGCGGAATGAGGAAGTGACGCAGGCGTTTGCGGAGTTGTTCGCGCAGGAGGGCAAGGATTCGGCTCGCCGTGTGGACTTCGAGTCGCCAGCCAAGCTGGAGAAGATGCGCCAGCGGCTGGTGGGAATGCAGAAGACTTACCAGTTCAAGAACGTCGGCGATGTGGTGCTGGATGAGGAGCACAAGAGCTACTCTGTGAGCTACACCGACTCGCAGGGTGCGGTGCGGACGATCGACTGGGCGCTGGCTTCGGCGCCGGAGAGCCGGCAGATGCTGGCCAAGCATGCGCAGATCAAGGATCAGCTCGTCGCTCCATTTTTGATTGAGTATGCCCCCAAAACCAAGGCAGATGCAGCCGCAGATGCAGCGGACGAAGCCGAGGAGATCGCATCAGCAGAGGGTGTCGCCGATATTGCTGCGGCTCCGGGAACGGTCGCTGAGACAAAAGCGGCGAAACGCTCCAGCAAGGTCGCGCAGGACCCCGTCGAGAAGAAGACAGCGCGTGAGGTCTTCAACTACGTCATCGATCAGGGCAAGAAAGAGTACCAGGTGCAGCGTTACAAGGGACTGGGCGAGATGACGGCTCCGCAGCTGTGGGAGACGACGATGGATCCGGAGCGGCGTACGCTGCTGCAGGTGAAGCTCGAAGATATCGCAGCCTGTGAGGAGATCTTTACGACGCTGATGGGCGAGGATGTGGAGAGCCGACGGAAGTTCATCGAAGAGAATGCGCTGGATGTGAAGAACCTGGATATCTAGCACTGGGTTTCTTCCAGATTTTCAGAACAAGTTTTTTTATGGGCTCGGCCTCTTTGGCCGGGCTTTCTTTTTTGGGCTGGGTTCGTGCACACTCAGAAGATGGTGCGTGTTGGTGTGGATGAGAATCTTGCTTCGGAGCTGCTGGTGGATTTTCCGCGCGAGGCGGAGATTGTGCGGATACCGCGGCATCCGTCGGGAGTTCTGGATGTTGATTTCTGGATTATTCCGTTTGCTTTGAAGGCTGCGCAGAAGACCTTTCAGCATCTGCGCGGCGTGAAGGTCGTGCAGTCGATGATGGCTGGAGTGGACTGGATTACACCGTGGCTGCCGAAGGACATTGTGTTGTGCGATGGCCGGGGGCTTCATGACATCTCGGCGTCGGAGTGGGTGTTGACGGCGATTCTGACCTCGCTGAAGCGGTTTCCTTACTACCGCGATATGCAGGTGCGCGAGGAGTGGAAGGGGCAGGCGTCGATTCCGAATGGGTTTATGGATGTGGCGGGAGCGCAGGTTGGGCAATACGCAGTGTTGGGGGACGATCTGGCTGGCAAGACGGTGCTGATCGTCGGCTATGGCTCCATCGGCGCGGCGATCGAGGCTCGGCTGAAGCCGTTTGAGGTGAAGAAGATTCTACGGGTGGCTCGAAATGCGCGGAAGGAACCTGAGGTCTCCGCTGTGGGTGAGTTACGGAGGTTGTTGCCGGAGGCCGATATCGTGGTGGCCATTGTGCCATTGACAGCAGAGACGCACGGGCTGATCGGGGCGGCCGAGATCGGGTTGATGAAGCCGGGGGCGCTGCTGGTGAATGCTGCGCGAGGGCCGGTGGTGGTTACCGATGCGCTGGTAGAGGCATTGCAGCAGGAGCGTATTCGGGCGATTGTCGATGTCACTGACCCGGAGCCGCTGCCTGCTGGACATCCTCTGTGGTCCGCGCCCAACTGCATGATCACGCCGCATGTGGGAGGGTCGACGCCCGAGTTTATTCATCGGGCGTTTCGGTTTGGGGAGGATCAGGTGCGGCGTTTTATGGCTGGGGAAAAGCTGGAGAACGTGGTCACTGCGGCCGGCTACTGAGGTTCAGGGCAGCGGGTGCGTTTCGAAGGCTAGATGAGTTTGATGTCGTCTTCATCTTCGTCCTCGTCGTGATCTTCCACGTCGTCTAAATCGTCGTCATCTTCGTCCTCTTCGTCGTCCTCCTCATCTTCGTCGTCTTCATATTCGTCGTCCTCGTCCGCGTCATCCTCGTCCGCGTCATCCTCGTCGTTGAAATCGTCGTCCTCCTCCTCGTCCTCGTCGTCAACGTCATGATCGTCATCATCCAAGTTGACTCGTTTGGCTGCGCTGAGGGTTTTGCTGTCGGTATGTTGCGGACCGTCAATAGGGGTGTCGAAGGGGTGCGACAGGGCCGGACCCAAGGTGAGGAAGGTTGCAGTGCAGTCGATGGGTTGCGTGTGGGGCGCCATGAAGATGTCTCCTGTTCAGAATATGTACTTGGGATAGATGCAGCCGGGACGAAAAGGTGAGTGTGAAAATTCGTTTTTGCGTGATTTAGAAGCTGAAGGGGATCTGGCGTTTCTGCTCATACATGCGCTGATCGGCCAGCCGGCGAAGGAGCACCCCGTCGGTGGTGTCGTCGGGGTAGACGGCTACGCCGATGCTCCCGGTGACGGTGAGAGCGTTGCCGTTGATGCTGACCGCCTTGTGCAGGGCGTGGGAGATACGGGTCGCGTTGATCCTGGCGATAAGGTCGGCCGGCTGGTCGCTGGGCAGGTCGGTGGCGATGATCATGAACTCGTCTCCGCCGAGGCGGGCGAGGGTGTCGGGAAGCCGGATGGCGCTGCGAAGATTGTGGGCGATGTGGCGGAGGAGCTCGTCGCCGACATCGTGGCCGTGGGTGTCGTTGATAAGCTTGAAGCCGTCGAGATCGACCATGAGAAGGGCGGTGCGGGTGTTGTTGACCTGGGACTGCTGAATGGCGGCGGAGAGGCGATCCTCAAAGAGACGCTGGTTGGGAAGGCCGGTGAGGTGGTCGTGGAAGGCGTACCACTCGTTGGTGGAGACCTGTTGCTCGAGCAGGACCAGGAGCATGCCGATGGTGACGAGAAATTTTTGCAGATTCCAGATCTCATCGGCAATGGCATCGTATCCCGGATGATTGGTGACCCAGGAGTGGAAGAGAAAAACGAAGGACCAGATGACGAAGCCGGTAACAATAGCGACCTTACCGAGGCTTTTGCGCGGCAGGCTGATCTGAAAGACGACGGCGGTGGAGAAATACAGAACGAAGAGGATGAAGTAGGCCGCGTCGCGAAAGGACCCGGCGGAGGCAAAGAGCCAGATGGGGATCCACGTGCAGAGCTGGACGAAAAGAATCCACCAGCCTCTGCCGAGCCTCCAGGTACGCGCGATGGCGAAGGCACTGCCGACGCCAACGAGGAGACCGCACCCGGCGGCCGCTTGATAGGCGCGCGGATCACGAATATAGAGGCCGTAGATAGTGAGCAGGGCCGAGACTGGCAGACAGTTGACGAGCAGATAGAGGAGAGTGGCCTTGCGCGGAAAGATATCTCTGCCGGAGGCCCAAAGGAAGATGGCTCCGGCTACCATGAAAAAGTTCAGCGCGACGACGTGCGCAGCGAGACGCCAGGGCCCGGGCGCGGGGTACGCGGCGTGAACAATGGCCTCCAAGAAGATGAAGAGCAGACCGATGAGCCAGAGATCGACTGCCTCGCGGGGATGCCGCATCCTCAGGAAGTAGAGGATACTGAGCAACATAGCCATCGCGGCAAGGTCGGGTAACAGTAGAAAGTTCATCAATCCTTCATATCGTTTTAGCCGACGTGCTGGCGCAGAAAATCAGTTGTTGCCTGGGAGGAGCTATTAATTATTGAACACTAACGTTAAAAACGTGCGAATGGCATTGCTGGACTAGGTGCGTCAGGCTTCTGAGAAGGGTTGTAGCTGTTTTGCCGTGGGCGGGGTGGTAACCAGGCTGACGGTAACCAGGCAAAGGAGGGAGGCAATCAAAGCCGGGAAGATAGCGTCGCGGTCGCTGAGGATGGCGGGAACGTTGTGGTGGATGAAGGGTGTGTCCCAGAAGATGGTGATGATGGTGCCTGCGGCGATGCTCGCGACGGCGGCGGGGGCGGTGGCACGCTTCCAGAAGAAGGCCGCGAGAATGACGGGCGTCAATGCTGCCGAGTAGATGGTGTAGGCGTAAAGAGCCTTTTTGAGGACGGAGTCGATGTGCATGGACTGGTAAAGAGCCCAGAGCCCAAGCAGGACCACCATGAGTCGGCTGATGGCGAGGATCTTCTTGTTGGATGCCTGGGGGGAGATGTAGCGGAGATAGATGTCGTTGACGAGATTGGTGGCAGGGGAGAAGAGCCAGTTGTTGGCGGTGGAGATGATCTTGGCGAAGATGGCTCCCATGAGGAGTGCGCCGAGAAGCTCAAGAGGACCCGAGCCGGTGAAGCCGTGAAGGCCGGTGTAGGCGAGTATTTCGCGGGGACGTGCGTGGACTTCGCCGGTAGGAAAGAGGACCGAACCGGTGACGGCGATGGCTACGATGACGGTCTCAAGGATGACGGTGCCGATGATCCAGCCGACGACAGCGCGGGCGGCGTCTTTCTCGGATCTGGCGGAGAAGAATTTCTGGTACATGGACTGGTTGCCGAGCAGAAGGAGGCAGGTGGGGAGAAAGAGCTCGAGGCACTGGATGGGAGAGAGCTCGCCGAATATCTGGAAGTGGGTGGCGGGAAGGGTGGCGTGGATGGTGGACCATCCGCCGGCGCTGTGAACGAGGATGGGGAGAGAGACGATGAGCGTGAAGGTGGCAAGGAGGCCTATGGCTACGTCCATGTAGGCGACTGAAGCCATGCCGGCGATGGCGGTGAAGGCGATGACGAAGGCGGCGATGATGTATCTGCCGAACTCGGCGCTGATGGCGTTGGGGAAGATGAGGTGGAGGATGTCCCCGCCGCCGATGAACTGGTAGCTGGTGATGGCGGTATAGGTGAAGAGGATTGCGATGACGCCGAGGACGCGGGCGGCCTGATTGTAGCGTGCTTCGAGCAGATCAGGGATGGTGAACTGGGCGAACTTACGGGCGCGAGGCGCGATGAAGTAGATGAGCAGAAGCCCAGCCCAGCCGCCGCCTCCCTGCCAGAGAGCAGCAAAGCCATGCTTGTAGGCATTTTCGGCGCCGGCGAGGAGAGACCCGGAGCCAATCCAGGAAGACAGCAGAGTAAATACGAGAACGAAGGCGGAAAGCGAGCGGCCGGCGACGAGGTAGTCCGCTTTGGTTTTCACCTTGCCGAGGCGACCGAGGGAGACACCGAGAAGGGTGAGAACGATGAGGATAAGTACGATCGCGTAAAGGTTCATGGGTTGGGGACAAGTGTACTGTACCGTCGCGGCCAGGCGAGTCGAACTACCGTTGAACGCCGGCGGCGATGAGGCGATCAAGAGACGGCCAGCCAAGGACCAGCTCCTGGAGATCGGCTCCGCCAATGTTGATGATCTTCCGCGCGATCTGCACGGCTCCGAGATGCTCGTAGAACGACACGGATGGATTTTGCTCGAGCACCCAGACGATCATGCTGGTGAGTCCGCCGGTTTGCAGAGCAGAGGCTAACGTAAGACACAAGGTTCGGCCTGCACCTTGTTTTTGTCGCTCATGCAGCAGGTAGATAGCGTAGAGCTCAGCATCGTAGTCGTCGAGTTTTTCCCGGATCTTGCCTCCAGCCGCAAAGCCGAATATTCCTGCTTCATCCTCAGCTAAAAAAATGGAGATGTTGTCGGCCAGAATCTGTTCCTGCCAGCTTCGCATCCGCTCCTCTTTGTTCAAGGAGGCAAGGAAGACGTCGGGGACAATACCGGCGTAAGTCGTCTTCCAGCTCTCGACGTGTACGTGTGCGATGGCGGTCGCGTCTTGGATTTTGGCTTGTCTAATCGAGGGTTTCATGGAATTTCTTCCGCACCAGCGGTTGCGCGACGACGGCGAACCGCCGATGTGTGGAGTTGGCGATGAAGTTCTACCAGACTTTGCAGGCTGGTGCGTGAACCATGGGTTGACCTGCCTTGCAACTGAAGGCGTGCTGGAACTCGGGCATGTTGGACACCACGCCGTTGATGCGCGCGAAGCCGGGAGAGTGCGGGTTGGTGACGGCGCTGACGCGCAGGTTCTCCGGCCGTTCGTTTTCGCAGGCCCACTGCGCCATGCCAACGAAGAAGCGCTGGTCCGGGGTGAAGCCGTCGGCGTTTGCTAACTGTTGGCCAGCGGTTTGCTTCTTCCATGCGATGTAAGCGAGCAGGGTTCCGCCCAGGTCGGCGACATCCTCGCCGCTGGTCAGCTTGGAGTTGATGTGGATATCGTCGACGATGATGTACTCCGCGTATTGATCGCGAATGCAGTTGATGCGGTCCTCGAAGCCTTTGGCGTCGTTCGCCGTCCACCAGTCGCGGAGGTTGCCCTTGGAGTCGAACTGGCGGCCCTCATCGTCGAAGGCATGGGTGAGCTCGTGGCCGATGGTGGCGCCGGTGTTGCCGTAGTTCGGCGCGTCGTCCAGCTTTGGATCGTAGAGCGGCGGCTGCAGAACGCCTGCGGGAAAGTTTATGTCGTTCATCTGCGGGTTGAAGTAGGCGTTGACCGTGGGCGGCGTCATGCCCCATTCCAACAGATCGACTGGTTTGCCGAGTTTGTTCCACTCGCGCGCGTCTTCGAATTGGTAGGCGCGCGAGACATTCCCGATGAAGTCGTCCGGTTTGACCTCCAGCTTCGTATAGTCGCGCCAGTGGTCGGGGTAGCCGATCTTGTTGCGGATGATGTGGAGCTTGCGCAACGCTTCCTGTTTGGTCTCGGGGCTCATCCAGTCGAGGTTTTCGATCTCCTGCTTCATCGCAGTCTCGATCTGCTCGGTCATCAGCTGCGTCTTCGCCTTGGTGTCCGCGGTAAAAGTACGTTTGACGAACTCCTGTCCGAGCGCTTCGCCGAGAGCGCGATCGACCCCACGGGTGCAGGTCTTCCAGCGAGGCGGCATGTCGGGAACTCCGCGCAGAGTCTTCGAGTAGAAATCAAAGTCGGCTTGCTCGAAAGGATGCGCGAGAAAAGGAGACGCCGAGGTGAGGAAGTGGAAGCGGAGATAGGCGCGCAGAGCTTCGACGGGCTCGGCTGTGAGCTGCGCCTGCACGGCCTTGAGGAACTCAGGCTGCGAGACGTTGAGCCTGGCGACTCCGGGCGCGCCTTGCATGGCGAAGTAGTGCGGCCAGTCGAATGCGGGGGCTATCTGGCCGAGTTCGCCGATCGTCATCATGTGATATGTGTTGTGCGGGTCGCGTCGCTGCACGCGGGTGAGCGACGCTTTGGCCAGCTCGGTCTCGATGCGTAGTGTGGCGTCTGCATCGGCTTTCGCCTGATCAGGGGATTCGCCGCTGAGGGTTAACAATTGCTGGATATGGGCGACGTATTGCTCGCGCAGTTTTACGCTCTTTGCATCGGTCTTCAGGTAGTAGTCGCGGTCGGGAAGGCCAAGACCGCCTGCGCCAAGTTCGACGATGACCAGCGATGAGTCCATGGCATCCTGGCCGGTGCCGGAGCCGAAGAAAAAGCTGCCGGGATAGGCGTGATGCAAGTCGCTGATCGCTGCGACGAGTTCTGGACGCGTCTTTAACGCATCGATCCGCGCGAGTTCCGGTTGAACGGGCTTGAGACCGAGGGCATCGATGGCTGCGGTATTCATGCAGGCGGCGAAGTAGTCGCCTACCTTCTGCTGCACGGGGGTGCGGTTCTTTGCCTTGGCATCGTCCTCGAGAATTCCCCATAGGAACTGCTGGTTTTCGTTGCCGAGCTTGGCGTAAACGCTCCAGCCGGACTGGTCGGCGGGGATGGGATTGTTTTTTTGCCAGCCGCCGCAGGAGAACTTGTAGAAGTCGACGCAGGGGTCTGCGGAGCGATCGAGGCTGGTGACGTCAAGCGATGGCGAGTAGGGCATTGCCTGTATGGGTCGGGGTGCGGTCTGTTGTGCGGGGAGGCTAAGGGCAGAAAGGAAGAGGACAGTGGACGCAAGCGCGGCCGGAAACTTCGAAGACATGGATTCTCCTGTGTGCATCATCCTACCTGCAAAGGCACTTGCTAAGCCACGTGAAATCCGGCCTGAGGCCGTGGGGGCCGGGGGATGAAAGAGTCAGGTTGCGGGGGTCGAAGTACCAGAGGCCGTCGCTTTGGCGAGGTTGCTCTGCTCGGTAAGGAGCAGGCGCTTCGCTGCGGCGACGGCCTCTATTTCGCTGTTGATCTCGGCGCCCAGCAGAAGCATCAGGCCGGTGAGATAGAACCAGGTCAACAGGACGATGACAGCTCCCAGGCCGCCATAGGCGACGGTGTAGTTGTTGAAGAAATGGACATAGGCGCGGAGGCCAAGGGAGGCCAGAATCCAGCCGACGATGCCGACGGCAGAGCCGGGAGTGAGCCAGTGCCACTGACTTGCCTTCGTGTCCGGAGCGAAGTAGTAGATGACTGCGAAGAGCAGGGAGAGGAGGATAATTGCAAAGGTCCACGCGAGGCCTCTGACTGCAATCCCAAGAGCGGCGGCAAGAAGATGGTTAGAGATGTGAACGTGACAGATGCGCTCGAAGAAGTCTGCGCCGAGCAGCGAAGTCAGCATAAGAGTGATCAGCACCATAAGGAGGATGGTGACGCCGATCGCGGAGAGCCGGGCGGCAACGTAGGAGCGGGTCTCCTTGACCCTATAGACGACATTGAGGCTGTCCTGAATTGCGGAGAAGCCGACCGAAGCGGACCAGATGGCTGCGGCCAGGCCAAAGGTGAGCTTGCCGCTGGTGGCGGCGACGGTGGTCTGGTTGAAGGTGTCGAGCACGGTGCCCAGCGCATCGTGCGGGATGACGATGGCGAGATACCCTAAGAGCGTGTAGTAGATCCGCGAAGCCGAGCGCGCGGCCAGCCCGAGCAGCGAGGTCGCGGTAAACAGGCTGGGAAAGAGAGCGAAGATAAAGTAGAAACCCAGTTCCGCTGCGCGTCCAGCGAGGTTGTCGTCGAGCAGGGATCGCCAAGTATGTTTTACGATGACACGAAGGGGGATGCCTTCGAGGTTCCAGAGCGAGCGAAGGGGAAAGCGGGAGACAAAGTCCCAGATACGCCGCTGCAGTTGCGGTGTGGGATCGTCGAGAATGGGGTCGTCGGGGGCTATAGAGCACTCCTCTCGACTGCTTCACCTGAGACGTGCGTCGGCCGTTCCTTGGCATCTAGGTAGATGCCAAGGACGAGAAGATTGGTAGCTGAATCCGGCTCAATGCGCTAAGGTTTTAGTGCGTACGACCCGTCTCGAGCATCTATTTATAGGTGAGATCAATGCGTAGAGTGTGGAGAAGCAGGCCTGTTCCGGTGAGAAAAATTGAGCAGCTCTGGCGGCTGGTGCGTGAGAGCCATGAGCGTCCGATGACGGGAGTGTCCCGGCCCGTAGAGTTGGTGGATCGCGAGGAGTTGGGAGTCACCTTCATTGGGCACTCGTCCTTTCTGCTTCAGGTGGATGGGCGAAAGGTGCTGATCGATCCGGTCTTCTCGAAGCGGCTGATTCTACTGCGCCGGCAACGGCGTCCCGGAGTGCTGATGGAGGAGTTGCCGTCGATCGATTTAGTCCTCCTGACCCATGCCCACATGGACCACCTGGATATGGCTTCGCTGCGGCGAGTGATTAGGGCTACGCGAAGACTGGCCGGACGAGCTCCCGAAGTCGTAGTGCCACGCGGCGTGGAGGACCTTGTCGAGAGCCTCGGATTCTCGCGGGTGCATCGGCTGGAGTGGTGGGAGCAGGCCGAGGTGCAGGGATTGAAGGTGACGATGACGCCATGCCGGCACTGGGGCGCCCGAATGTTTCGCGATGTCCATCGCGGGTACGGCGGCTATGTCGTCGAAGGGGGCGGCCAGTCGGTCTATCACTCGGGCGACACGGCGTACTTCGAAGGATTTCGCGAGATCGGGCGACGGCTGAAGCCGGAGGTTGCGCTGCTGCCGATTGGAGCTTATTTTCCCGATAGTTACCGTTCCGTGCACACCAGCCCTGAGGAAGCAGTGCGAGGTTTTGTCGAGTTGGGCGCCGAGCAGATGGTGCCGATGCACTACGGAACCTTTCCGTTGGGACGCGAACCGATGGACGAACCTCTGAAGCGACTGGAGGCCGAGGCCGCGCGGCTGGGCATTAAGAATCAGATAAAAGTTTTGGAAGAAGGCGAGACGATGCAGCTTTCTTCCGTTGCTTGCATCCGATGATGTATGGCTACTATGACGGCAGTAAACGCGAAGGCGAGCGGAACATTTGCGATTGGCGGCGATTTGACCATCAACCGGTTGGGCTACGGGGCGATGCGGATTACCGGCGACGGCATCTGGGGGGAGCCCAAAGATCGCGAGGGCGCGAAGAAAGTGCTGCGACGCGCGGTCGAACTGGGTGTGAACTTTATCGACACTGCCGACTCGTACGGTCCGGATGTGAGCGAGCAGTTGATCGGCGAGGCTCTGGCTCCGTACGCCAAGGGCGTCGTGATTGCGACCAAGGCCGGTCTTACGCGGCAGGGGCCGAACCAGTGGCTGCCGGTGGGGCGTCCTGAATATCTCGTCCAGCAAGTGGAGATGAGCCTGCGGCGTCTGAAGCTGGAGAGAATCGACCTATGGCAGTTGCATCGCATTGATCCCAAGGTTCCGGTGGAAGAGTCGCTCGGCGCGATCAAGAGACTGCAGGAGCAGGGAAAGATCCGGCACGTCGGTCTGAGTGAGGTGAAGCCGCACGAGATCGACCAGGCACGGAAGGTCGTCGAAATCGTGAGCGTGCAGAATCAATACAACCTCGGCGACCGGCAGCATGAGGACGTGGTGGAGTATTGCACGAAACACAAGCTGGCTTTCATCCCGTGGTTTCCGGTAGCGGCGGGCAAGTTGGCAAAGCCGGGTGGCAAACTCGACGCGGCGGCGAAGGCGCATGGCGCGACGGTCTCGCAGCTCTCCCTCGCATGGCTGCTGCATCATTCGCCCGTGATGCTGCCGATCCCCGGAACCTCGTCGGTCGCGCATCTCGAAGAAAACATCGCCGCTGCAGGCGTCAAACTTTCTGATGCGGAGTGGAAAGAGATTGAGGACGCGGCGAAGTAACGGTCTTCTATCGCTTCAAAACGGGGTCAAAAGAAAGAGCCGCTGCGATGCGGCTCTTTTTTCTGCCGGGAGTCGACGGCTCGTTCATGGCGGTCCAGCGTTCACGTCAGGTTTTGGGTGAAGCGACATCCAGCGGCTTTGTTATCACCGCAGCGCTGACGTCTTCCGCTGCATTCCATCCTGGCAGCTCCTGCGAGCCGGTAATCAGGCGCGCTCCATCGCTGAACGTAAGGTAGGTCCATGCCCACTGACGGAAGACGGCGAGGCGGTTGCGGAAGCCGATGAGAAAGAAGATGTGAACCACGAGCCAGGTTGCCCACGCGGGGAAGCCGCTCCAGTGCCCTTTGAAGGGCCATTGGATGTTGGCAACGGCGGCCTTACGGCCGATGGTGGCCATGTCGCCCTTGTCGAAGTAATGGAACGGCTGGTCCTTCCCGGTGCCGTCGCTGCCAAAGCTCGCGGCAACGAGGCGGCCGATGCGCTTCGCGGCGTAGCGGCCCATCTGCATGGCGGGCTGTGCGACACCGGGAAGCTGCCTGCCATTCTCCTCGACGTGCGCGAGGTCGCCGCAAATAAATATCTCCAAATGACCCGGAGGGTTGAGGTGACTGTCGACGAAGACGCAGCCTCGCCTGTCTGTCTCGAACCCGAGCAGCTTGCCGAGCGGCGAAGCCTGAACGCCAGCCGCCCATAGCGTTACGACAGCGTCGATGCGTTCGTCGCCGACCATGACATAGCCCGGCTGCACATCGCTCACGTGGGCGCTGGTGCGGAACTTCACGCCGAGCGCGTTAAGTTGTTCGCCCGCTTTACGCTGCAGGTCAGGAGGATAGGCGGCGAGGATGTTTGGAGAGCCTTCGAGAATCAGGACCTGCGCCATCGAGGGATCGATGTGGCGAAAGTCCTTGGCCATATAAAGCTTTGCAATGTCGCTGATGGCGCCGGCGAGTTCGACACCAGTAGGGCCTCCACCGACGATGACGAAGTTGAGCGGAGGATGCGTGCCGGTCTCCATCATCTGGCGTTCGGCGAGTTCGAAGGCAAGCAGGACGCGGCGACGGATCTCGGTCGCGTCTTCGATGGTCTTGAGGCCGGGAGCAAGCCTGGCCCAGTCATCCCTTCCGAAGTACGAGTGGGTCGAACCGGTGGCGATGATGAGGTAGTCGTACTCCAGCTCGACGCCAGTCTTGAGGTAGACTCGCTGGTCCGGAAGATCAAAGCCGACCGCTTCATCCATGAGGACATCGATGTTGGGGTAATCGCGCATGAGCGAACGGATCGGTTGCGCGATATCGGCCGGAGAAAGCACCGCGAGGGCCACCTGATAAAGCAAGGGCTGGAAGAGGTGATAATTCTTTCGATCGACGACCGTGACATCGACCGGCAGCTTCGCCAGGTCCATGGCCGCGTTGATGCCGGCAAAGCCGCCGCCGAGAATTACGACACGGTTGCGCCTTCCACCGATTCGAGCTTCCGCCGCTTCTGCCATGGTTCGGACTCCTCGCTTTAATTCCGCCGCAGGTTCGACCATTATCGATGCAACGCCGAAAGGACATGTCCGCCTTATCCAGCTTATCCCGCTTATCGTCTTTGCGCTGCCCTGCTCTATTTGATGCTTTAATTTTGTGTGGGTTACACAAGGAAGGGCTCGTTCGCCTGATTAGGGCTGCTTTTCCAGAGTGAGAGAGAGGAAGCCCTGAGTGCCTGTCGCCGCAGCGAGATTCGTTGTCTCGGCGGTTCCGACGAGCTGCTGCGGCGTTATCGTCAGCAGGCCGTTCGCATCGGAGATCAGAGAATATTGCGTAGAAGCAAGAACAGGCGGGATGGGACAACGGCCTCGATCCGGACAGGAGAGCTGCCAGGCATCCACCGTCTGATAGACCTGAACCGTGGCGCCGGCTACAGGATGAGACGCTCGATCGGTGACCAGAAGAACGACCGGGTTGAGCGCGCCGCTCGCCGACACAATCTGACCGGCCCCGCTAACCGGAACAAGACCTAGCTCCGCCGGATCGACGCCCTGTGTCGTGAAGGTTGCGCATACGTTCGTCCAGGCGCACCCGGATAGAAGAGCCTGCGCTCCGGGCCCCAGGGGACCCGCCGTCGCGAGAGTCGATGCCACTCCCCGGGTGTTGGCCTGAGACTGACCGGGCGACGCGGCGACGGTACCGGAGATTCTCCGCCAATCGACAGATACACCTGCGGTCGAAGCCGTATTGTCGGAGACGTTGAGCTGCGGGGTCCACGCGACGATCGCGCCCGTTGCGACGTATTCCACCGGCTGCACGGCGGTTGCGGTTCTCACTTGGGTGATCGAAGTGAAGGAGGCGGTCGCCGTGCCGTCGACTCCTGTGGCCTGCAGGGTGATGGCGCCCGGGGTCTCCGGTGTGACCAGAGTCGATGCAATACCGTTTGCGTCCGTGTGCAGGGTGCAGGTTGCTCCTCCATTGGCAGCGAACTGCACGGCGCCGGCGGTTGCGGTAAAAGTTACTGCTTCGCCAACGACTGGAGTGACTCCATCGCCCTGCAGAACCTGAACCGCAAAGGGAACTGTCGCCTGCTGCCCGAGAACCACAGCGCCCGCCGGCGCAGTCAGCAGACTCAGGGTCGTCACCGGTGCTGCATAGCTCAGCGCCTGGGTCATCACCGTAGTGCCGCCGGTCGAGAGATCTTTGACTGTGACATCGGCCACCAGAGCCGTGCTGACACCGAGTGTGTGAAGCGAAGGCACTCTGGCGACAATCGTGTTTGCCGTCCAGCTGGAAACCGTGGCGGCCACACCATTGACGAGGACCGCATTGCCGGTGCGAAAGCCCATGCCTGTAATTGTGACGGTGCCCCCGGCGCTGCTTACCGCCGACGGAGCCAGGGAGTCGGCATACAGAACGCGCGCCTGATAGGTATAGTCCGGCCGGCCGTCGCCGCGCTTATCGGCGATCGCGATTCGTAACTGTTTCGGTTGCGTAATCGATGTGGTCAGCGTGGTCGTTCCGGTGGTCGCTCCGTTGAATACCTCACTCGCACTGGCCACTCCGGGCAAGGAACCTCGCGCGTCGGTCGCATTCCAGACACCGATGACCGGCATTGCCTTGGTTATCGTAGCGAGGCCGTGCTCATCCTGGGCCGTCACCTCGAGCGTGAGCGAGCGGTTGGCTTTGACATTGAGCGAAGACCAGGCGGAGTGGCCGTACCCGCAGAGCAGTCCCGGCCACCACCCCGTTGGGGCCACAGCGGCTGGAGCAGCTTCGGTTCCGTCCGATCCAGTATTGCAAACGCTCGCCGAATCCGAGACGTAAAAATCCAGAAAGGCCTGCTGATAGCTGGAGAAGAGCCCCTCGACCAGCGACAGATTTGTTCCTGAAGGCTGCACCGTTGCTACGTAGGGTCCCAGAGAATACTGCCCGGTATACAACGGATTGATCGGCTCGGTTTTCAGGATGATGAGCTGCCAAAATCCGGGCAGCATGGGGACTCGAGCGAGGTCGAAGAGGCCCTCGTAGGAATTGCTGGCAGCACCCTGGCTGCCCTCCATCGTGAGATCGGGCCCGGTAACGGGATTACCGTTCGACTGCCGATAGTAGGTGCCGGAGACTGCGGAAACCGTGTCCCAGTTCTCGATTTGCGAAGGATCTGTGAACTGCTCCCACCTGCGTCCAATAACGTTGACTCCCTGCATCCCTTGACCGCTGCTAAAAAACAGCCATCCCCAAAACTGGCTTGCGTTGAGCAGCGTGTCCGTCTTGCCCGGCGGCGCCTGCCCCTGGGGGATGAAGTAGAGTTGCGCCAGCGCTGAGATATCGTCCGGACGCAGCGTAAAGGGCTGCGGCATGCACTAGTACGTATAGGGTCCGCAGATGATATCGATCGGATGCATCACCGGCCAGTGCATCGCCTGGTTGAAGGTCGCCTGCGGGCTGCCGGTAAAGACGTTGTCGTTGGTCTGCGACCAGCCCAGCCCAATGATGCGGCCGAATGCCCGCATCAATTGGTATTGCAACTGCGTCTGCTGCGCGGGCGCAGGGCCGGTGCAACGGCCGTTCAGCACAAGAATGGCGTGCTGGATAATGGCCGAAGGCGAGATGGAATCGACACTCTCGGTGACAGCATTCTGCAGGCAGCTGGTTGGATCGCTCGCGCCATTGCCCAGCAGCAGATCGGTTATAGAGCCATCGCTGTCATAGATGACGGCGATCTGCTTGGCGAGATAATTGGTGCTCTGCACGTCAGCCGGAAAGATCACCCCGGAGGGGCCGAGAAACGTATTCGCTCCGCTGACGTGTTCATCGAGCGCTCCGCCTCGTGAGAGCACCAGGCTCGCGGTGGGCACATTCCAGACGTTGGCCGCGGCTGCAACAAGAGCGTCGGCGGCAGCATGGTTCACGCTGGAGCTTAGATCCCCTGGGTCGGTAAAGTAGAGCGGATGGCCGGGGTACCAGCGCACGGGCGCCTCCGTCGTAAAATATGGCCTCCCCCCGACCCACCGCGGTCCTCCCGCCCATAGCGGTGCTGCCGCAGCAAAGCAGCAGAAGACGACCGGAAGAACAATGCGCAGGCGGCCACTCAATCGCAGCCATAATCGGAGATCAGGGAGCAACATGCTGCGCCTTCTCCTGCGAGCTCTGCCACGAGTTCAACATATCCATCACCGCATTGACCGAAGCCTGCTGCGCCGGAACCGAGGCATCGCTCACACTGGCGTTATTCAGCACCGGCTGGCTCGCAGAGAAGTTGACGATCGAACCGGAAGCGGTTGCATCGGGCGCCAGCTGACCGAAGAATAGCGGCTGCGACTCAACCGGCTTCGCTCCGGGCGCAGGCTCGCTTTGGTAGGATACGGCACGGGGAAGTCTCGCTCCCAGCCATCGCAGATCGACATAGGGCGGCTGCGGAGGAGTTGCCAGGTCATCCTCCGGTGCCAAGGCCACGCTGCTCTGACGAATCGGGATCGCTCCATCCAGTCCGCCGACGGGCGAGCTCATCCCGGCTGCGCTTGGCGCATGTAGCAGCATCAGCAGACGCTGGCCCACGCGGTAGCGCTGACTGTCGCCCGCCCAGAGGCCAGCCCATTCGCGCAGTATGTAGGGTGTCCCAGCCGTACATCCACGAATGGCCTGGTCCACGCGGAACTCTACTTCGACAACGCCATTATTGGTGCGGCGGATCGCCAGTACCTGCCCGGCAAAGATGATGTCAGCCTTATCCGAAAACTGATGAAGAATGTCGACAACTGTCTGCGGCTGCACAACCGACTCAGCCGGGGCAACCTGACCATGGGCCAACGGAGCCATCAGCAGCGCAAGGATCAGCAGCGCAAGGATCGAAAGCGCGCGCGGCAAGAATGATGTTCGCAGAATCCGGTCCATGTAGCCCTCCGCCCTCCTCTTTGTCTTTCGTCAGGAGAAGGACGGCAGAGAGCGGTGTCCGAATTTGACACACTCAGGCGAAGGCCCGGCGGCGCTAAATCTCCGGGTAAAAGTCGAAGAACGCGTCCAGGCTCATCTTGAGCTGCGCCTCGATCTGCTCGCGACTGCCTTCGAGCACATGCATCGTCACGTGGGCCTCGTTGCCGTTCTTCAGTGTGATGGGCGCGTCGCCCACTGAGGCGATCTCGTCCGCGGGTAACAGCCTCATTCCATAGACCAAGGTCAAATTTGCCATAATCTCAATTGTTTCACCAATGCAGCCGTTGCATCTTTTTCCTCTGCCGCGCATTTACACTATAAGGGTCCATATGCCTGAAAACACGACGCGCGACACTGTCATCCTCGGCTCCGGGTGCTCCGGACTTACCGCTGCCATCTACGCTGCACGCTCCAACCTGAAGCCTCTGGTCTTCGAAGGCCACGAGCCCGGCGGGCAGCTCTCCATCACGACGCTGGTCGAAAACTTTCCCGGCTGGCCGGAAGGCATCCAAGGCCCGGAACTGATCGAGAACATGAAGAAGCAGGCGGTCCGCTTCGGCGCCGAGTTGCGCATGGCCCATCTCAGTTCCATCGATCTCACCAAGCATCCATTCGCACTGAACATCGGCAAGGAGACGATCCACACTCGCACGCTCATCATCGCCTCCGGCGCCAGCGCACGCTGGCTGAATCTGCCGTCGGAACAGGCACTCATCGGCCATGGAGTGTCGTCCTGCGCGACCTGCGACGGCTTCTTCTTCTCCGGCAAAGAGATCGCCGTCATCGGCGGCGGCGACTCCGCCATGGAGGAAGCGCTCTTCCTCACCCGCTTCGCCACGAAGGTTACTCTCATCAACCGTACCGAGCGGTTCCGCGCCTCGAAGATCATGCTCGAGCGCGCCATGGCTCACCCCAACATCGAGTTTCTATCCAGCACCACGGTTGAAGAGGTTCTCGGCGTCGAAGAGAAGGACGTCAAAGGCCTGCGGCTCAAAAACCGCCTCTCGAACGACGAGTACGTTCTGCCCGTCTCCGCGATGTTCCTTGGCATCGGCCACATCCCCAACGCCACCGCGTTCAAGGGCATGATGGACCTCGATCCCGACGGCTACATCCTCACGAAGAACAACGTCTTCCCTACCCTGAACGGCGAGATCATCCCCGGCGTCTTTGCCTGCGGAGATATCCAGGACCGCCGCTACCGCCAGGCCATCACTGCCGCGGGATCGGGCTGCATGGCCGCGCTCGAGGTGGAGAAGTATCTCGAAGAGCACGGCCGATAGATTTCTGGATAGAGCTTGCTCGTTCGCTATAATCTCCTTAGCGAGGCCTTATGGCTGCTATTCAAATCCCCGACGAGCTTGCCGAACAAATCGACCAGGCCGCGCAGCGTGCAGGCGAGGCCAGGGACGTCTTCCTTCGCGAAGCGGTCCAGTCGCGTCTGGATGACCAGGACGACGTCGCGATCGCCGCGGAACGCCTGAAAAATCCGGGAAAAAGGCTGACTCTTGAACAAGTGAAGAGAGATCTTTGCCTGGACGATTGAGTTTAAAGAAGGGGCCGAGCGCGATCTTTCCAGTTGGATAAGCCCATCCAGCGCGAGATCGTAAAGTATCTGGAGACTCGCATTGCCAATTCGAATGACTCCAGATCCTTTGGCCATGCCCTTAGTCACAACCTATCCGGTCTCTGGCGGTACCGCGTTCGCGATTATCGAATCGTCTGCAAGTTCGAGCAGGACCGTCTTATAGTGCTCGTCGTCGCTATTGGCCATCGCAGCCAGGTCTACAAGTAAGGGTTATCAGAATCCGGCCGCGACAGTACTGTTCCAGGAAACACCATTACTCTTTGAGAAACCGAATAGCGGGTAGTTCGGCGCGCGTTAGTTCCTCCTGAAGGGCGCGCAGCCGTTTACAGCCACGTGCTGCCCTCCTGTTTCCCAAAATGCTAGCTAGTTATGAATTTCGGAGGCAGTTTCTCCATTCCGGATGGTTCGCCACTTTGGGGGCTTTGCCGCATAAGATCAGCGTTTTGAAGCGGCATTAATTATTTTTTGGACCCTCTTGCTTTTATTGCAAATTGTGATATTGTTATTGCGATCTGCAATATATGAAACTGAGCGATAAAATCCGCTATCTTCGCGAGGTCGAAGGCAACCTTCGCGGCCTTGACCGGGCGATGACCCAGCAGGAACTGGTCCGGGCCATCCAGAAATCCAATGAGGAATCCAACAAGCCCAAATCCGGTAGTCGCAAAAACGGAGCGACGATCAGCCAGTCCTATCTCTCGCAGATCGAGAGCGGCGCTCGCCCCCATCTCACCAACACGACGCGCCTGCTGCTCGCGAAGTTTTTCAAGGTGCACCCTGGCTATCTGGTCGACGATCCCGAGGGCTACAACGCTCAGCTGATGGCGGACATCCACGCGGTCGAAGACAAGCTTGACCTTTGGCTCGTCAGCGGTGCGGAGCGATTTCGCCGCGATCCTGAACTTTGCCAGGCGCTCCTGACACTGGCGCAGAACAAAGACTCCCGCCGCTGCCTGCTGCTCTTGGAAGAGGTGCTCAAAACACCCTCGCTCGCCGATCGCCTGCTGGAGGTCCTGCGCCCCGAAACCGTCAAAACGCAGTCGCCGGCGCGGGCTTCCCTAGCTCAACCTAAACCTGTCACCGCGAATAATCGCACGAAACGTCGCACCCAATGACTATGGAAACCTTCTACCTCATCTGCTTCGGCGTCGGTCTCGTCCTCAGTGTGACCTTCTTTCTTGGCGGCTTCGCGCACCTTCATTTGGGGCACCTTCATATCGGCCACTCTGGGCTCGCCCACCACGGCGCAGGCGCGCATGGCGCAGGTCCGCATGGCAGCGGCGCGCATGCCAGCGGTTCCAAGGGCCTCTCCGCCTTCAATGGCTTCACCCTCACCGCGTTCCTCTGCTGGTTTGGCGGAGCCGGCTACCTCTTGCATCGCTACAGTATCTTTGTCGCAGCGCTGGTCCTGCTCCTGGCGGTTGCAAGCGGAGTCTTCGGCGCGGCGCTGCTCTGGGCGTTTCTCTTCAAGGTGCTGCTCCCGCGCGAACGCGTCCTGAACTCTGAGGACACGGAGATGACCGGTGTAC
>DATMPD010000020.1:0-11280 GCA_035567955.1 Edaphobacter sp. | reverse complement strand
TGCCGGAGCCGCAGTATGACATTGTGCCTGCTGGAGCTACGCCGGCTAGTGTGAAGGCGAACTAGAGGAGTAGAGTTTTCATCGAGGTATTTTTTCGATGAAGGATGTTGTGATTGTTGCTGCGGTGCGGACGCCGGTGGGTAAGTTTCAAGGGGCGTTCGCGGAGATGACGGCGGTTCAGCTGGGTGCGATTGCGGTTCGAGAGGCCGTTAGACGGGCAGGAATTGATCCGGCCAGTGTAGACGAGTGCCTGATGGGTTGCGTCTTGCCAGCGGGGCTGGGGCAGAATCCGGCACGGCAGGCGGCGTTGCAGGGTGGGCTGGCGGACACGGTGTCGGCGATGACGATCAATATGGTGTGCGGATCGGGGCTGAAGGCCGTGGCGCTGGCCGCGCAGGCGGTGATGGCCGGGGATGCGGAGGTTGTTGTTGCGGGCGGAATGGAGTCGATGACCAATGCGCCTTATCTGCTGCCGCAGGGGCGCAAGGGTTTTCGAATGGGCGACTCGGTTGTGGTGGATTCGATGGTGAAGGATGGGTTGTGGTGTGCGTGTGAGGACTACCACATGGGCATTACGGGCGAGAACGTTGCGGAGAAACATTCGATTACGCGGGAGGAGCAGGACGCGTATGCGCTTGCGTCGCATCGGAAGGCCAGCGCGGCGTGGCGGGAAGGGCGGTTCGAGGCGGAGGTGGTTCCGGTAACAGTGCCCGGGAAGAAGGGTGCGGTGACGGTTGTTGCTCGCGATGAGAGTGTTCGCGACGATGCTTCGATGGAGGCGCTTGCTGCGCTGAAGCCGGCGTTCCGGAAGGAGGGGACGGTGACGGCGGGGAATGCTCCGGGGGTGAATGATGCTGCGGCCGCGGTCGTGGTGATGTCGGCTGCTCGGGCGAAGGAGCTTGGGTTGCAGCCGTTGGTGACGATCAAGGCGCAGGCTACGAGCGGTGTCGCGCCGAAGTGGGTGATGCTGGCTCCGGTGACCGGCGTGCAGTTGGTGCTGAAGCGGGCTGGGTGGGTGCGGGATGAGGTGGATCTGTTTGAGTTGAACGAGGCTTTCAGCGTGCAGGCTTTAGGTGTCATGAAGGAGTTGGGGCTGGACGCTGGCAAGGTGAATGTGAACGGCGGGGCGGTGGCGATCGGGCATCCGATTGGAGCGAGTGGGGCGCGAGTGCTGGTGACGCTGATTTACGAGATGATGCGGCGGGATGTTAAGAAGGGTGTTGCTGCGCTTTGTCTGGGTGGAGGGAATTCGGTGGCTTTGGCGGTGGAGCGATAGTTGTAGATGGGTGAAGTTACGGGTGGTGGATAAACATAAATGATCCAGCCATAACGTCTTCGAGAAAATGGGCGATCATTACGCTGCGCAGGTTCCCGCGTCGTATTGCGACGATGCCATAGATTGCGCCTAGACAGGCAGTCTGTAGAACCCCAGCTGTGCCTTGATAGAAATGGAGACAACCGAAGAGTACGGAGGAAACTGTGATGGCAATTGGAGCCGCTCCAAACCAGCGGGTCAGTTGTTGTTGCAGATAACCACGGAAGACGAACTCTTCTCCCGTTCCAGCCACTATGCTGACCACCACCCAAAGCGCAAGCTCCCCAAGTGAGGTTGGAGCCATAGCCTGCAGGGCACTGCTTCGATGGGTTAGATGCAACGAAGTCAATCGAAGCGCAAGGCTTAACACTGTGACAAAGGTAAGTGCGCCAATGAAGGTTGCAATCCCGATAGCGATATCACCGACAAGGGCTCTTTGCGTAAATGAACCTAATACGTAGTCGACGAACTGCCGTCGATGATAAAGTCCCGCGATCGTCGATCCGACGAGCAAGCATTGGACGACAATGCTGGATGTGTAGGTGACAAAATGCGGCATGACGCTTGGAGACAGGCTGAAGCGCATAGCACTGTAGCTAGCCCAAAGTACGAGTATCACTAAGAGAAACACCGTATGGAGCACAGGCGCAATTGGCTGGGGCCGGGTGCTGGTCTCGGCTGGGTGTGACTCTACGGCTATATCGAGCATAGGGCTATCGTACCTCGCGATTACGGATGCGGATAAACAAAAGAATCGACCCGTCAGCACTCGATGATGTTGAGGGCGAGACCCGCTAGGGAGGTTTCTTTGTAGCGGGATTGCATGTCTAGGCCGGTCTGGTACATGGTGGCGATGACCTGGTCGAGGGAGAGCTTGTGGTCGCCGGACTCGTGCATGGCCATGCGGCAGGCGTTGATGGCTTTGACGGCGCCCATGCCGTTGCGTTCGATGCAGGGGATCTGGACGAGGCCGCCGATGGGGTCGCAGGTCATGCCGAGGTTGTGTTCCATGGCGATCTCGGCGGCGTGTTCGATTTGGGCGTTGGTGCCGTTGAGGGCGGCGACTAATCCTCCGGCAGCCATGCTGCAAGCTACGCCAACTTCGCCCTGACAGCCGACTTCGGCGCCGGAGATGCTGGCGTTTTCTTTGTAGAGGATGCCGATGGCGGCGGCGGTGAGGAAGTAGCGGATGATGCCTTCGCGTTTTTCTTCTTCAGTTCCCTCGATGAAGTGGGTGTAGTAGTTGGCGATGGCGGGGATGACGCCGGCGGCTCCGTTGGTGGGTGCGGTGACGACGCGGCCTCCGGCTGCGTTTTCTTCGTTGACGGCCATGGCGTAGACGGTGACCCAGTCGATGGGGGCGAGGGGGTCTTTGGAGCCTATGGTGTTGAGGCGTTCGGCGAGGCGGTGGGCTCGGCGGCGGACGTTGAGGCCACCGGGGAGGATGCCTTCAGTGGCGATGCCGCGGGCGGTGCACTGCTGCATGGCTTGCCAGAGGGCGAGGATGCTGGCTTTGATTTTTTCTTCGGCGGATTGAACCCGAGCATCCTGCAAAACCCAGGTCTCAGAATCGAGACCTGGGGCACCCGATTCTGTGGCTGAGTAGGTCCCTTCGGGGCGGTTGATGGTGATGTTCGGGTCGTTGAAGAGGGCTACCTCGTTGGCGAGCAGGAGATTGGCGATGGTGAGGTTGTGTTGCTTTGCGGTGGCGAGCAGGTCGGCGGCGCTGCGGAAGGGATAGGGGACGGTACGGGTGCTGGTGAGACTTTCAGCGGTTCGTTCGGCCTCGGAGACGATGAACCCGCCACCGATGGAGTAGAAGACCTCTTCGGCGAGCTTTGTGCCTGTCTTGTCGAAGGCGGTGAAGCGCATGCCGTTGGGGTGCGAGGTGACGGTGGGATCGGGATACATCTGGTTGCGGCGGAAGTTCAGGTTCTCGGCTTCGGTGAAGGGGATGGTTTGGGTGCTGTTGAGTGCGAGAGTGCCTGTGGAGCGGATGGCGGCGATTTTTTGTTCGACGGTTGCGGGGTCTAACGTGTCGGGGGCTTCGCCGAGGAGACCGAGGAGGATGGCGCGGTCGGTGCCGTGACCGATGCCGGTGAGGGCGAGCGAGCCGTAGAGGTCTACGTTGACCTTTGTGGTTTTTTCTATGAGGTGCGAAGCGGCTAGTTCGCGGGTGAAGCGGAGGGCGGCTCGCATGGGGCCGACGGTGTGGGAACTGGAGGGGCCGATACCGATTTTGAAGAGTTCGAAGAGGCTGGTGTTCACGTTGGTTATTGTAGGGGGCGGCGAGGTGTTCTGGCTGGAGCGGCTTTGCGAGCAGTTTTGGCTGGGGATTTTTTCTTGGCTTGCTTTGCGTGAAGGTTCTGGTAGGCGGTCTTGAGCGCGCCGGCCATGACGGATTCGTCGGCCTCTTCGAGGTGAATGTAGGTCATGCCCATGCGGCCCCAGCCTCCCTGGACCGGGGAGAAGATGTGGGGCTGGTCGGTGATGAATGCGGCTTGTTGTTCGAGGGTGAGTTTGAGGACGCCGCAGCCTTTCTCCTGGCCGGAGAGGGTGGCGAAGATCCGGTTGTTGAGGCGGAAGTCGGGGTGGTTCATGTGGGAGCTTTCGATGGTTCCGGGAAGCTGGAGGGCGAGGCGGCGGAAGACGGCTATGTGCGAGTTGGTCCTCATTTGTTTTCTCTCCTTCTCTCCCAATCGTGTAGGGGGCTCACCCCATTGCCCGGAGGTAAGTCTTTTCGCTTCATGCGTATCGCTATTCTCTGTAAATTTTCCCAAATCAAGGGGTAATCGCTAAATTTTGGCAAAGAAAGGAGTTACCTGCGAGCGCTCTCGAGAAGCGTACTTTTATTTCCACTGTTTTAAGTATAGCCATTGGACCCAACTAAAATGCCAAGTGACCAGGGCGTTGCCCCAGACCTATGGTGGCGCGGGCCTTCAGTCCGCTGAAAAGTTTTTACGGAACTCCCATGGCAGAGCCTGCGTATCATCCATCAGGGGGTCCTCCCATGAGCCGCTTTGCTCTGTTCACAGTCGCCCTGTTTGTCCTTGTAGCCGTCGGTTCCCAGTCCCAGTCCCGGCACGGCGGGAGCTCGCTTAAGTCCATGTGCGTCTGCGTCCCGGCTCGGGCGAAATTACTCCTGAAGTCGGCGATTGTGCAGGCGCAGGCACGGTCCGCGGAGCTAGTTACCTCTGCCCAGTAACAGAGCTGCGAATGTGTTGCTAATGGATGCGGGATGAAAGCTTGTCTCTGCTATAGAGATGGGTGGGAGCGGATCGCTTTCGCGAATGCCCCATCTGGAGAATCGAGATAGGGGGCACGCGATTCTGTGGCGTAGAAGTATTCCCTCGGCGGCTGAAGCCGCATACACAGATGGCACTTGCGACGCGACTAAAGTCGCGCCCTTTCTTAAGCAACGACTCTTTCAGCCCTTTCAAAGCAACGACTCTTTCAACTCACTCGGAGGACGGGCAACGACAAAAGCGAACCCTCGCATTCACCTGTGCTTCCCTATCCTGCTTCGCTCGGGGTCAGAATGACGAATGAAAAAGATGAGCAGCGGAGGACAGATCACGCGCTGCTTTGCTGCTGCGGAATGAGCATGAGCCCTCTCAGCTTCGTTTGTGGGTGTGAGGAGGCGTGGTGGTGTTGATGGAGGTGGCGTTGATGTATGCCGCGGCGGCGGTGAGCCGGACTGGCCTTTTGCTGTCGTCAAAAACGGGCAGGAGTGCGTAGGCGACTTCTTTGTCGTGGTAGGTGGTACCGAGGGCCTTGGCTGCTGCTGCGCGCACAGCCGGGTCTTTGTCGTTCAGCGCGTCAATCAGCGTTGAGCGGATGGGGATGGTCTTCTCTTCGGAGATCTGCTCGACGGCAGTGACGCGAGAGGTGTCGACTCCGTTTTTGTGCATGTACTCGTAGGCACCGACACCGAAGCCGAAGGGGCCGAGGAGGAGCGACGCTCCCTGGAGTGCAGCGATGCGGGCGAGAGTTGAGGGGCTGTGGAGGTCTTTGCTGATGGTGTGTCTGGTGCTGTCTTTGAGGGTGGCGTTGGCTTTGCGATCTCCGTTCACGACAGCGACGAGGATATCTTCTCCGGAGTGGTCGTTCATCTTCCAGAGCGTGGTGGCGGCGGTGAAGGCGACCTGTGGCTCGGTGTCGTCGAGCATCTGGCGGATGGGTGTGGTGAGGTTGCGGTCCTTCGTCTGTCCGGCGGCAAGAATGGAGGCGGTGCGTACGTCGAAGTCGGGGTCTTTCATCGCCGAAGTGATGAGCTTTTCTCCGCGAGGATTGTTGACGAGGGTTCCGAGAGCTGCGAGTGCCTGAGTGCGAACATCGGGGTGCTTGGGGTCATTGAGCGCGTTGGTGATGGTATCCCATGCCTCCGATGTGTTCTCGGCGACGGTGCGGTGCATGCGATCGGTGGGGACGATGTCGCTGTCGTCGTCCGATGGCGCCGATTTCTGGTCGGCTGATTTCTGATCAGCGGTTGTGGCGGGGTTCTGAGCCGAGGATGGAGAGATGAGGCAGAGAGACAGAACTACGATGAGCACGGCGCACAGGCGCAGGTTGTGTTGTAAGTGCATTCGATATTGCTCCATCGGGGTTTAGGTGAAGATCGCCCCATACGATGGGATGCTATACTCGCGGAAAAGTGACTGCCTCAAGGGTTGATCAGGCCTAAATAATGCTTTTCAAAGCTCGTAGTGCTGCTGTGTATGGGATTGACGCCCACATTATTGATGTTGAGGTTGATTTTTCCAATATCAAGCTGAATGAGGAACAGTTCCATACGGTGGGATTGCCGGATGCGGCGGTGCGGGAGAGCCGGGACCGGGTGCGGTCGGCGATCAAGAACTCCGGGTTTGAGATTCCGCCTACTCGGATCACGATCAATCTGGCTCCGGCGGACCTGAAGAAAGAAGGGTCGGGGTTCGATCTGCCGATTGCGATCGGGATATTGGGGGCCTATGGCGCACTGCATATCAAGGATGTGAGCGACTACCTGCTGGTGGGAGAGCTGGGGCTGGATGGCAGTCTGCGGGCGGTGCAGGGGATGCTGCCGATTGCGGTGGCGGCTCGGGCGAAGGGGATCAAGAACCTGGTTATTCCTGCGAGCAATGCGCGGGAGGCGGCGGTGGTGGAGGGTGTGAATGTTTACCCGGTGAAGTCGCTGCTGGAGGTGCGGGAACTGCTGAACTCGGCGGTGCTGGGGGGGATTACCGCAGCTCCGCTGAAGGTGGCGACGAACGATTTGTTGAACGAGATGCAGCACTTTCCGTTCGACTTCAAGGACGTGAGGGGGCAGCAGGTGGCGAAGCGGGCGCTGGAGGTGGCGGCTGCGGGTGGACACAACATATTGATGATCGGGCCGCCGGGGTCGGGGAAGACGATGCTGGCCAAACGGCTGCCGTCGATTCTGGCTCCGCTGCGGTTTGAGGAGGCGCTGGAGACGACGAAGATTCACTCGGTGGCGGGGGTGCTGGATGCGGAGCAGGGGCTGGTGGCGCATCGGCCGTTCCGGTCGCCGCACCATACGATCTCGGATGCGGGGTTGATTGGCGGGGGGATGATGCCGCGGCCGGGTGAGGTTTCGCTGGCGCACAATGGGCTGCTGTTTCTGGATGAGCTGCCGGAGTTTCCGCGGAATGTGCTGGAGGTTTTGCGGCAGCCGCTGGAGGATGGCCATGTGACGATTGCGCGGGCGGCGATGAGTTTGAGCTTTCCGGCGCGGTTTATGCTGGCGGCGGCGATGAACCCTTGTCCGTGCGGCTATTTCAATGACAAATCGCGGGAGTGCATGTGTACTCCGCCGATGATTCAGCGATATGTTTCGAAGGTTTCGGGGCCGTTGCTGGATCGGATCGACATTCATATTGAGGTTCCAGCGGTGCAATATAAGGAGTTGCGTGGCGGGGCGGCGGCTGAGGGGTCGGAGCAGATACGCGATCGGGTGCTGGCGGCGAGGGAGCTACAACATGCGCGGTTTGGGGCGGCAGGTGAGCGGACGGGGCGCAACGGAGGGGGGTCGGCGAAGGCGGCTTCGCGGCAGATCTTTGCTAATGCTCAGATGAATACCCAGCAAATTCGGGCTTACTGCGAATTGTCTTCGGATGCTGAGCGGTTGCTGGAACGGGCGATGCAGCAACAGGGGTTGAGCGCTCGCGCGCATGACCGTATCTTGAAGGTAGCAAGGACGATAGCGGATCTAGGGGGCGAGAAGGATATTGCGGTGAAACATATCGCGGAGGCGATTCAGTACCGCACTTTGGATCGCAGCTACTGGTCGTGAGGCTGTTGTTCGCGTGGAGGCCCTGTCAGTTTTTTATATTGAGATAATTCTGTTTCTGGAATATCGTTATTAACAGGCTCCCAAAAAAAGTATTGACCTTGGGCGTCAGACAGTTTACTTTCCATGAGTGTCGCAGGTTGCTTAGGCTACTGGAACTTTGAAACAGCCGGGTGAATTGCGATGTAAATTTTGGCTCGCCGGGATACTGGATACAGGATACTGGCTTGCTCTCTGTTTCAGGCCTGGGCGCGGTGAGCGCTGAATCTTGCGGAAGAGACAGTTTACGGAAGCTGCTGGATTTTGCCGGCTAAGGTTTGGTTTGTCTGCTGAGGCTGACGGCCTTTAACCCGAGTGAGATTGTAGAAGGATTGTAGAGTCCCCCCAGGGTTATTCTGCGTCTAACAAATGTAGTTTCAGACACGGCAGCGGTTGATCGATGCGGTTGCCATATTGACGTACTTCAGGCGAGTGAGCGCTAACAAGACGCTTACGCCTCAAAAAGGAAAGGGAGAAAAACTATGCGCTCGGATCTTATTTTTGGAGCTCTAACGCACGTGAACAACCGCTACGAACTTTGTCAGCTGGCGTCGAAGGCGACGCGCAAACTGCACAAGCCCAACACCCGGCTTCAGGACACGACGAATGAAGTGTTGGATCGCTTCAAGGACACGGTTCCGATGGACGAGTCCGAAGCTGTTGTCGAGAAGGTACAATTGCAGGAACGCCGCGCGGCTTAGCGCGCGGCTGTTTCACCCCCAGCTTGTAGTTCAACCCAACCAACCTCTAACCTCTCTACCCGCATCACACTTTCCCATCCGCACTACACAGGTTTTCAGTCAATTCTGGCCTTCCGCACGACCCCCTCGTCAAGCAGATCCCGCCTGAAGCTTCAAACATCCCTCCTAAAAATCAAATCCCAGGTAAAACATGACTATTTCTGAATTAAAAGAACACAATATTGCCGAGCTTAGTAAGCTTGCGCGTGGCCTTGACATCGCCGGCACCAGCGGTCTGCGGAAGCAGGACCTGATCTTCAAAATTCTGCAGGCGCAGAGCGAGAAGGAAGGGCACATCTTCGCTGAAGGCGTGCTGGAGATTCTGCCCGATGGTTACGGCTTTCTGCGGTCTCCTGATTACAACTACCTGCCGGGCCCGGATGACATTTACGTTTCGCCATCGCAGATACGCAAGTTCGACCTGAAGACGGGCGATACGATCAGCGGCAATGTGCGGCCGCCGCATGAGGGCGAGAAGTACTTTGCCCTGGTGAAGATTGAGGCGATCAACTTCGAGTCGCCGGAAGAGACCCGGAACAAGATTCTGTTCGACAACCTGACGCCGCTGTATGCGCAGGAGCGGGTGAAGATGGAGACGGTGCGCGAGCACATCTCAGGCCGCGTGATGGATCTTCTGACTCCGGTGGGCAAGGGGCAGCGTGGATTGATTGTGGCTCCGCCGCGGACAGGCAAGACGATGCTGCTGCAGTCGATTGCGAACAGCATTACGACGAACCATCCTGAGGTGGTGCTGATTGTTCTGCTGATCGATGAGCGGCCGGAAGAAGTGACGGACATGCAGCGCAGCGTTAAAGGAGAAGTGATAAGCTCCACGTTCGATGAGCCGGCGGCTCGCCATGTGCAGGTTGCTGAGATGGTGATCGAGAAGGCGAAGCGGCTGGTGGAGCATAAGCGGGATGTGGTGATTCTGCTGGACTCGATTACTCGTTTGGCTCGGGCTTACAACACGATTGTGCCGCCTTCGGGCAAGGTGCTCTCAGGCGGTGTGGACTCGAATGCGCTGCAGCGGCCGAAGCGGTTCTTCGGTGCGGCGAGGAATATCGAAGAGGGTGGGTCGCTCACCATCATCGCCACGGCGCTTGTTGATACCGGTTCGAGGATGGATGAAGTGATCTTCGAAGAGTTCAAGGGTACGGGCAACATGGAAGTGATTCTGGATCGCAAGCTGGTGGATAAGCGCGTGTTTCCGGCGATCGATATTCAACGCTCGGGCACTCGTAAGGAAGAGCTGCTGATTCCGAAGGAAGATCTGCAGCGGACATGGATTTTGCGCAAGGTGCTGAATCCGTTGTCGCCGGTTGAGGCTATGGAGTTGCTGACGGATAAGCTGGCGAAGACCCGGAACAACCAGGAGTTTTTGCATAATATGAGCTCGATTTAGGAGCACATACATTTGCATGATGAGAGCGTGGCGCGGAGGCCACGCTCTTTTTTCGTTGGAGGCGCCACGGACGATCGATTCGATCTGGGCGTGCACTCAATCAGCTACTATAGGTACCCTATGGATCGACGTGATTTTCTGAAGACTACCGGCACTGCGCTTGCTGCGGCGGTGCTGCCTGCTTCCACTGCTTTTGCTGCCGACCGCATTGTGCCGGGACGTGCCATTCTTCCCCTAAATAAGGGGTGGCGTTATCACCCAAGCAAGGTCGCAGGTGCTGATGCGCCAGGCTTCGACGACTCCTCGTTTGAGCAGGTTGTGGTTCCGCATACCAACATCAGTTTGCCGTGGCATAGCTTCGACGATAAGGATTATGAGTTCGTCTCGACGTATCGCCGCAGATTCAAGACGCCTGCGGCTGTAACGGGTAAGCGTGTTTTTGTCGATTTCGAAGGCGTGATGACGGCGTCGACTGTCTGGATCAATGGTGTTTCGCTAGGAGAGTATCGCGGCGGGTTTACGCCTTTTTCTTTTGAGTTGACCGGGCATTTGGCGAAGGACGGTGATGAGAATGTGCTTGTTGTGCAGGTGGATTCGACTGAGCGAGCCGATATACCGCCTTTCGGCTATCAGATCGACTATTTGACCTTTGGCGGTATGTATCGTGAGGTCTCCTTGCGGATGGTGCCGGAGATTTATCTGGACAACATCTTTGCTCACGCAAAAGACGTGTTGAGTGGGAAGCCTTCGCTGGAGGTGGACTGCTTTCTTGCTGGAAGGACGGATGCGCCGGGCCCGTTGTCGCTCGAGGTCGAGGTGTTTGATGAGCATGGCACGCTGGCGAAGGCGAGCGGTGCAGTGGCGGGAAGAAGAGTTGGCGATCCGGATGCGGCGGCTGATCCGGTGACCCCTGCTGCGGTTTATGCAAGTACGGAGACCGTACGTGATCCGGCGCGGCAGACGGTGACGCTTCGACAGATCGATGGTGTGAAGCTGTGGGACCTCAAAAATCCTCAGATGTACACGGTGCGGGTGCGTTTGGTGCGGGCCGGGCAGGTGATCGACGAAGACACGCGCCGCATGGGATTTCGCGAGGCGAGTTTTACCGATCATGGCTTCTCGCTGAATGGGGAGATCGTCAAGCTGCGTGGCCTGGATCGGCACCAGACATTTCCGTTTGTGGGACAGGCGATGCCGGCGCGGGTGCAACGGCAGGATGCGAGGATTCTGCGGTATCAGCTGCATTGCAATATTGTCCGGACGTCGCATTACCCGCAGTCGCGGCACTTTTTGGATTGTTGCGACGAGATCGGGTTGCTGGTGCTGGAGGAGATTCCGGGTTGGCAGCATATTGGCGACGAGGCGTGGCAGAAGCTGGCGATCGACAATGTGGGGCGGATGATACGACGGGATTGGAACCATCCGTCGATTGTTCTGTGGGGTGTGAGGATCAACGAGTCGAGAGACAATCACGATTTCTATGTGCGCACCAACG
>DATMPD010000019.1:0-8658 GCA_035567955.1 Edaphobacter sp. | reverse complement strand
TCCACCGCCGAAGATCTTCTGGAAGATGTTCTTCTTCTTTTTTTGCTCGGGCTGTTGCGTCGTGTCGGGAGCGTTTCCGTCCGGCGGGGTGTTGGGAGCCTGACGAACGATTGGGGCGCCGGCTGCCGGTTGCGGCAGAGTAGTTTCGGGGGTCGAGGGTTTGTTGCCGCCTATGCCGAAGATCTTCTGGATAAAGTTCTGCGGGTTCTCCCCCATCTGGCTGCACGTGTTGACAGGCGCGGTGCCATCGAGGAATGCGGCATAAAAGCTGTTGCTGGGGCACGTGGAATCAACCAGGAGGTTCGAAGTCTTGTCGATGCGGGCGGTGGTTACGCCCTCGGGTGGTGTGAAGGGCTTGACGTCGGAGTACTGGGGAAGCAGGATTGCGCGCTTCATGAACTCCGCCCATACGGGAGCCGCGGCGTGAGCGCCTTCCATCTTGATGTCGGTGTAGTCGTCGTTGCCGACCCATACGATGCAGAGAAGATTTGAGGTATAACCTGCGAACCACGCGTCGTGGCTGGTTCCGGTCTTGCCGGCAGCGGGGGCGGTGAACCCATGACCTCGGACAGCAGCGGCGGTGCCGTAGTTCATCACGCCTTCGAGCAGCGACTGGGTGAGGTAGGCGGCGCGCGGGTCCATGACCTGCCTGGCTTCGGGAGAGAAGTCGGAGACGATGTCGCCGTTGGCGTTGCGGACAGAGGCGAGCATCCACGGATTGAGATGGACGCCGTTATTGGCGAAGACGGTGTAGGCGCCCGCCATGTCGATGGGCGATGCGTTGTAGGTGCCGATGGCGACCGACGGAGTGCCGCGCGCGTTGGTAATGCCGGAGGCGCGAGCGAAGGAAGCTACGTTGTTGAAGCCGACCATCTGGCCAAGTTCGATGGTCGCGGCGTTGAGCGAGTGGGCGAGGGCAAAGGCGGCGGTGACTTCACCCTTATATCCGCTGATGAGGTTTCGTGGGGTGTATTCGTTGCCGCTGGCGTCGGTGTAAGTGGTGGCCTCGTCGTTGAGCTTGGTAAGTGCGGTGAAGACGCCACCGTCGCCAAGCGACATGCCGTTGAGGCTGCTGTTGTAGGCGGCGGCGTAGACGAAGGGTTTGAAGATGGAGCCGGTGGGGCGCTGGGAGACGGCGTGGTTGAGCTGCGAGACGGCGTAGTTGCGGCCGCCGACCAGCGCAAGCACCTGGCCGGTGTGGGGGTCGATGGCAATCAGCGCGACCTGCGGATAGGTGATGGGGCCGGGTTTTTCGCCCTTGGGAGTCTTGTGCTGCTTGCGAACGATCTCGTCGACGTTGCGCATGCCGATCTCTACCGCTTCAGAGGCCGCGCGCTGCAACTCAGGGTCGAGTGAGGTATAGATTCGCAGGCTCTGGTGCGAGAGATCCTGGTCGCCGATGCGTTGGACGAGCTGATCGTGGACGAGGTCGACAAAGTATGGAGCTTCGCTGGCGTCAATGTTAGGCGGGGCCAGGAGTAGAGGCTCGGCCTTGGCGCGGGCCGCTTCACTGGCAGTGATGGCACCGGTTTCGACCATCGTGTCGAGAACGACATTGCGGCGTTCCATCGCGCGCTCGGGGTGGCGATAGGGGTTGCGGTAGCTCGGGTTCTGGAGTAATCCGGCGAGGGTTGCGCACTGCGCGAGATCCAGTTGCGACAGATTCTTGCCGAAGAACGCCTGCGCCGCTTCGCCCACGCCGTTGATTTCATAGCTGCCGCGGTGGCCGAGGTTCATCTCGTTGGCGTACATCTCGAAGATCTGCTGCTTGTTGAACCGGGCTTCGAGCTGGAAGGTGATCAGCACCTCAATCATCTTTCGCTTCAGGCGCTTTTCTGGCGATAGAAATAGGTTTTTCGCCAACTGCTGCGTGAGCGTCGACCCGCCGCAGGTTTTGTGGTGAGTGACAAGGTCGGCGACGGCACATTTGGCGATGCGAAGATAGTTCACTCCGCCGTGGTTGAAGAAGTCGCGGTCTTCAATCGCTACGATTGCCTGCACCAGGCGCGGAGGAATCTCCTGATAGGTTACGAGGCGCCGTTTGGTGCGGTTCTTGTCTTCCGAGAGAGCGGTGATCAGCTGCGGTTCGAGCTCGTAGGCGCTGAGGGCGACTCCGTTTTCGGCGGTGATGCTTTGCACAACACCGTCGCTCGTATTGATGGTCGCCCCGTCGGTGTTGTGGAAGCTCTCCGCGCCGGGCTTGATGAAGATATTGTCGCCGTTGAGCTGGAAGGTGCCGAGCTTTGGATTAGCGTTGTACCCGGCCTGGCGAAGTTCCGCGGCGATGGCGTTTGCCGTCAGCTTCTGACCGTCGCGGACCTGCGGAGACGCTGCATAAATCTGCGAGACGCTCGCGAAGATCGGGCCGGAGGCGAGGCGGTCGTCGACCACTCGCTGATAGTGATAGTAAAAGTAGCCGAAGACGAGAGAGCCTATAACCAGTACGCCGAGGCACGCAATCAACGTGATACGGAATAGACGGGAATGCAGCACTCCCTTCGACCTGGCTGCGATGCTCGTTTTGGTTCCGTACTTAAGTTTGACTGGCATAAGGTGCAGCGGTTAAAGCCTGTTGATAATCGCAGGTGCGATTGCTATGACATTAGACGAGTTGGATGCCGCATTGTGCACTAGCGCTCGATTCGATCCGTGGGGTCCAGTTTAGCTTGGGCGATCAGATTGGAAAGATAGGGCGCTATCTCATCCAGGGAGTGATCCTGGTTCGTTAACTTTAGACGATCGATCAGTTCGACCTTGCCTTCAACTACTCCGCGGCCAATGTTGATTCGATAAGGGATACCGACGAGGTCAGCGTCCTTGAACTTTACTCCGGCGCGCTCATCGCGGTCGTCCAGGATGACGTCCACGCCGGCTGCTTCGAGGTCCGCCGCGACCTTTTCTCCCGCCGCCAGAAGGGCGGCGTCTCCGATATTGGTGATGGTGACGACGGCCTGGAAGGGTGCGATCGCCGGGTGCAGCGCGTAGCTCGCGCCGTCGTTTGCTGCGGCGGAGGTTTCGATCGCCGCCGTCAGAATGCGCTCGATGCCGATGCCGTAGCAGCCCATGATCGGCATCACCTCTTTGCCTTCGCGATTCAGCACGGTGGCCCCCATGGACTTCGAGTATCTGTAGCCGAGCTTGAAGATGTGGCCTACCTCGACGGCTTTCGCAACCTTCAGAGGCTGGCCGCTGATCGGGCAAGGGTCGCCTTCATTGACGTTGCGGATGTCGGCGACTCGTGTCCACGTGAAATCGCGCCCCGGCACGATGTTGCGGAAGTGGAAGTCCATCTTGTTGGCGCCGGCAACCAGGTTCTTCCGGCCTTCGAGTCCGTGGTCGATGATGACGGTGACAGCGCGCGGGTCGCCTTTGGCTTCAGGCAGAACCTTGAGCCCGACGGGACCGAGATACCCGGCGGGGCCTTCGAAGTAAAGCGCAAGTTCCTCGGCAACCATGGTGCGCAACTCGGACACGTATGCTGCCGCCATCAACTTGGTTTCGTTGACGAAGTGGTCGCCGCGCAGGAAAGCGATGACCGGGACTTCGATGGTTTTCCCCGTGCTATCTCTCTTTTGGCCCATGTAAGCAACGGTCTTGATGTCGGAGGCCGGGGAGATTTTGAAGAACTCGGCAACATCCGCGATCGCAGCCGTGTTCGGTGTGTGGACGAGTTCGGGCATACCGTCGCCGGTCGGCTCCATCTCGGTGACGGGGATGAGCTGTGAGGTGGCCTTCTCGAGATTCGCCGCGTAGCCGCTCTCGGCGCAGCTGACGATGAGGTCTTCGCCGGCTTCGCTGTAGACCATGAACTCCTGCGACTGCGAGCCGCCCATGGCGCCGGAGTCGGCTTCGACTGCGACGAACTGCAACCCGCAGCGAGTAAAGATGCGGCGATAGGTCTCGTCGTGTTTGTTGTAGGAGACGTCGAGGCCGGCCTCGTCGATGTCGAAGGAGTAGGCGTCCTTCATGAGGAACTGGCGAACGCGCAGGAGGCCGGCTTTAGGGCGAGGCTCGTCGCGGAACTTGGTCTGGATCTGGTACCAGATCTGTGGGAGCTGCTTGTAGCTGCGAAGCTCCTTGCGGGCGATGTCGGTGACGATCTCTTCATGAGTCATGGCGAGGCAGAGTTCAGCGCCTTTACGGTCTTTCAGGCGGAACATGTTGTCGCCCATGCCGGACCAGCGGCCGCTCGCCTCCCATATCTCTTTCGGGTTGATCGCCGGCAAGTAGAACTCCTGGCCGATGCGGTCCATCTCCTCGCGCACGATGCCGATGATCTTGTTGATCGAGCGATTGCCGAGGAAGAGATAGCTGTAGATGCCGGCACCGAGCTGGCGAATGTAACCTGCGCGGAGCAGGAGTTTGTGGCTTGCGACTTCGGCGTCTGCGGGTGCTTCGCGAAGAGTAGGGATGAAGAGTTGGGACCAGCGATGCATGGGCAAAAAGGCACTTTCCGGCCCGCGGCCGGATGCGCGCGGACAGCATTCAGGATGAATTCTCATTCTAAACCGGGGAGTGTTGCCGCGTATGTGTCGAATGGAGTACATAGCTTGATGGGACAAGCAATAGGGTTACCCCCAAATCGCGTCCGCTATGTCGTTCATGTGACATACTTTTCCCCCGCAAGAGCGTAGAGTCCTAGCAATCGCATCTACCCGCCCCCCACACAGGGTGGGGCAACCAGTCTTTGCGGCTATGGGAAGGGATTCCCGTGCAGGGGGGCTTAGATGCGCAACAACCACTTTATGTCTGAATCATTACCGCGACCAAGAAATCTCATACTGGCACAGTTGCCGGATGCCGAGTATGAATCGTTGGCCAAGTTCCTCGTGCCTGTCGATCTGCCTCTGGAGATGCGGCTCTCCGAGCCCAACGAGCCCATTGAGTACATTTATTTTCTTAACAGCGGCTTGATCTCCACCGATGCGCTGACCGAGAAGGGCGAATCGGTTGAGGTAGGGGTGATCGGGCGTGAAGGGTTTGCCGGGCTGCCCGCACTTCTGGATCAACCGCAGATGTCGCACTCCGTCCTGATGCAAGGGGTCGGCGAAGGCTTCCGGATCCGATCCTCGATTGTGCGCGATCAGTTTGTAAGAGGTGGAGTGTTGCAGCGTCTCGTCCATACCTTCGCCTATCTGCAGCTGGTGCAAACAACGCAGTCTGTTCTGTGCAACCGAATGCATGAGGTGGAGGCGAGGCTGGCGCGGTGGTTGCTGACCTCTGCGGATCGGATGGAGTCGGAGTCGCTGAATCTGACGCAGGAGTTTCTTGCGCAGATGCTCGGCGTGCAGCGCTCGACGGTAACGGTCGCAGCCGGTGAGTTGCAGCGTGCCGGCTTGATCGGCTACAGCCGCGGCAGGATACATATTCTTGACCGGGCGAACCTGTCCAAAGCCGCGTGTGAGTGCTATCGGATTGTCTGTTCGTCGTACGAGCGCGTATTGCAACTCAATGGAAATAATTCACTTGTGTATGTCGAGTAGGGGACAGACGAGTCGGCCCCTCGCTGTTATTGTGTGTGGATTTACTTTTCCTTTTCTGCCTCTGTTGCATTAAGGTCTGCAAACGTCTGTAGGTCTTTCGCAGGAGATTCGTATGCTCAGAATCCTACTGGCAGGGAGCGATTCTCGTTTGTTGGCGACACGCGCGGCGGTGCTGTCGAAGGCGGGCGCGGCCGTCGTCTTCCATAATGCAATCGAGACATTAGAGGTTCTGGATCAAGACAGGTTCGATCTGGTAGTTCTATGTCACTCCTTGACGGAACTGGAGATGGCTATGATTGCGGACAAGGTTCATCAGAGAATCCCAGAGACAAAAATTCTCATGGTGATGTCAGACCTGGATCGGTATGAGTTTCACAGCGACCGTAAGGTTGACGCTGTCAGCTTGCCAGAACCGGCGAAGCTGATTGCCCGCGTGAAGGAGTTGCTGCAGGTAACGTCGTACGCCTCGGCTGCGAAGCGTTGCGACGGCGTTGACTCTGCGCGCCTGGCGCTGGATTAGCGCGTCTACAAACAGACTTCAAACAGATTTCCCCTGCGGCTTCTCGCTAACTGAGTTGCAGCGTCCAGAGATCGTGGAGATGCACGACGCCCTCGACCCGGCCGCCTGTGGCAATGACGATCAGCGAGGTGATCTTCTTCTCTTCCATCAGAGCCAACGCCGATAGAGCCAAAGCGCTGCCATCGATCGTGATGGGATGCGAGTTCATGATGTCGCCCGCAGTATGTTCGAGAGCGTGGGAGCCATCGCGTTCCAGCAGGCGGCGAAGGTCTCCGTCCGAGATCATGCCGGCGAGATGGCCGTCTTTGAGAACCGTCGTCATGCCGAGCTTCTTGCGCGACATCTCGTAGATGACCTGCGGCATCGGCGTAGAGCCTGCGACCTGCGGCAGTGCGTCGCCGGTATGCATCAGTTCGCGTACGCGGGCGAGCCGCCTGCCGATGCGGCCGCCGGGATGCAGGTCGGCGAAATCCTCTGCCTTCCATCCACGGCGGCGGCTTACTTCGAGTGCAAGCGCGTCTCCCAGCGCAAGCATGACCGTCGTAGACGCGGTGGGTGCGAGGTTGAGGGGACAAGCCTCAGTCGAAACACCCGTATCGAGGAAGATGTCGCTCGCCTGCGCGAGTGTCGAAGTGCTGCAGCCGCTGATAGCGATGAGCTTTGTGTTGAGACGTTTGAGCGTTGGGAGCAGACGCAGCAGTTCTTCCGTCTCGCCGCTGTAGGAGAGCGCCATGACGATATCGCCGGAGGCAAGCATCCCTAAGTCGCCGTGAATCGCCTCGGCTGCATGAAGGAAGTGGGCCTGTGTGCCGGTGGAGCGAAGCGTGGCCGCGATCTTGCGCGCAATAATGCCGCTTTTGCCGATGCCGGTGACGACAATGCGGCCCGAGTTTTCGGCGAACTGGAGCAGCAGATCGGTCGCCTGCGTGAAGGGCATAAGCATCGTGTTGTCGAGACGCGCGGCTAGCTCGTTGAGAGCGGCGGCTTCGATGCGAACGAACTCCGAAGGACGCAGAGGGTTTGACGAACTGGTGACTTTGCTGGGCATAGGTCCGAACCATGTCGATGCTAGCAGAGGTGCGCAAGCTGCTGGTCTGCCGAATCTTCCCAGGAGTGCAGGGCGCAACCACTGTAGAACGAGTTCCTTGTATCGTCTGGGGCCATTTCGCGTCTAATCCGGATAGAATTAACGAGCAAAGTGCGTCGGAAGGATGTTGAACGTGAAGCGGAACGGATTGGTATTGGGTGTGATGGTTGTTGGAATCGCGCTGCTGTTGTGGGCGGGATGGCATAACCTGCGGGAGCGTCGCCTGGCGATGCAGCGGGCGCAGGAGAACCACATTGTTCTCGTGCCGGAAAAGGCGGGATCGGCGGCGTCGGCGGATTCGCAGTCGCCTGAGGCCGAGGCCATGCAGATGCGTGGCAAGGCAGCGCCAGCCTTCACTTTGACGACGTTGGATGGGAAAAAAGTATCGCTGAGTGACTACAAAGGGCGGCCGGTTCTGGTGAACTTCTGGGCGACCTGGTGCGCACCGTGCAAGGTGGAGATGCCCTGGTTCGAGGAGTTCAACAAACAGTACGCCGCGCAGGGGTTTGTCATTCTCGGGCTGGCTGACGATGTCGACTCAGGCAAGGACGCGATCGCCAAGGTCGCGCACAAAACCGGCGTCACCTATCCGATTCTGCTGACCGACGGTAAGGTCCAAAAGTCGTATTCACCGGCAGGAATGGACTATCTGCCGATGTCGTTCTATGTCGATCGCAACGGCGTCATCGTCGAGGAGACAGCCGGTCTGGGCAGCAAGGATGAGATTGAGGCGCATATCAAGAAGACGATCGCTTCAGGATCAACTCAGACTGCAGGTGGGCAGTGATGCGGCTTCGCCTTACGGTCGCGGGCGTGTTTCTCGCCTTGCTGTTAGCTGGAGTGCTGCCGGCATCGCAGGTTGCGAATGCGCAGCAGGTTGGGAATCTTGATGCGCCGGCTCCGAAGCCGAAGGCCTTCGTCGTCTATGCAGCGGAGCAGCAGAACGTGGCGGCAGGGAAGCGCAGCGTGTTGGAGCTGCACTTTCGCGTAGTGGACGGATTTCATGTGAACTCGCACACTCCCAAGTCGGAGCTGCTGATTCCGACACAGATCACGTTGCAGCCGGCGGCGGGCGTCAAAGCGGAGGCGATTCAATATCCTGCAGGCACCTCCTACAGCTTTAGCTTCGATCCGACGGAGAAGCTGGATGTCTACTCCGGCGCGTTCACGGTGAAGCTTCCTGTGGTGGCTGACGCCGGAACCCACACGGTGGATGGAACGCTGCGTTACCAGGCCTGCGATAACGCCGCGTGTTATCCGCCCAGAACCCTGCCCATACAAGTGATCTTCACCGCCCAGTAATGTTCCGTGCGCTACATCTTAGGTCGCAACAAATTACTGTTAGTAGGCTCGGTACGCCTGCCAGCGATTGTGTCGGAGTGGTGGCATTATTGAGAAAACAGGGCACACAGGAGCGGGCAGACAGGGATGGAAGAATTTCGTAGACTGACACGGCTGCCGGCATATGTATTCAACATCACAAGCGAGTTGAAGGCCGCAGCCCGCAAGCGGGGCGAGGACATCATCGACTTCGGGATGGGTAATCCCGATGGCGCGACACCGAAACA
>DATMPD010000018.1:0-4097 GCA_035567955.1 Edaphobacter sp. | reverse complement strand
AGCTGGTGGCCCTCGATATCGTTAGCCGACAGGCTCACCGTCAGCACATCGGTCACGTCATGCTGGCCCATCCCCTCGCCCTCGATCAGCGCCCTGGCGAAGTCCAGTTCGTAGCTGTTCGCGGCGGGAGTGCGGCCAACCAGCGCATAGAACTGAGTCGTCTCTTCGAGTCCGGCCTCCTTCACCGCCTGAGCGACGCGCAGTCCCTTGTTGAACCTCGTCGCCCACTCCGGCAGCTGCGCCATGTAGTACGTCGACGTGACGAAGCGCCCCGTTGCATTGTCGATCCAGAACGCTCCATTCGCGGTCTGGCCGGATGGCAGAATCGCCGCCCGATCCTTCAGCGAGATGCCATACAGCTTCGCCCGTCCCTGCGTCGCCAGCCGAACCTCATCCCCAATCGTCGTCGCCTTCAAATTAATCGGCGAAGCCCCGATGCGCGGATCGTTCGGCTTCGGAGCGGGCGGAGGCAGCAGCGCCGGCAGATCGTCAAAATTACCCACCAGTCGATATCGCTCGTCCTCCACCGACGAGATAACCCGGTCCGTGTTGCGACTCACATCCCACCACTCATTGCTGCCAATGCCGTGGCCGTCCGTGTAGGCGCCGGTTCCGATCGTGGCGTGGCCCGGAGCCGTCTTCGTATTGGCGTAATCGAAGTAGCACGCGCTGAAGTACGCACCCCGCTTAAGAAAAAGGTTGAACCCGTTCGGCGCCGTCAGCGCGTCGCGGTAGCGGTCGAGATAGTCGCCGCGAAACTGATCGATGACCAGAATCACCACCAGCTTCGGCTTCGCGTGATACGCATCGGCATGGGCAGAAGGCACAGCGGGCAGCAGAAAAAGCAACGACAGAAGGACAGCAACACACTTTTGCATCTCGCTAGGGTAAATGGAAACTGTTGCAGGAACATGGCGCTGTCCGCAATTCGCCGAGGAAGACGCTAAAATGCAAAGTAATGATCGATTTAGCGTTTGTACGGGGCAATCTCGCCCTCGTCGAAGAAAAACTGCGTGCGCGTGGCATGGACCCCGGCACAACGCTTGGCAACTTCGCTGCCGTGGACCGCGAACGCCGCGAGGCCATCACGCAGGTTGAAACCCTGAAGGCCCAGCGCAACAAGCTGACCGAAGAGATCGCCAAACGAAAACGTGAAGGCGCGGACACAACCGCCCTGACCGAAGAGACGCGCACTCTCAAGACTCAGGTTGAGTCACTCGAAGCAGCGGCCGCCAACGCCGACGAACGTCTGCGCGAAATCATGCAGACCCTGCCCAACCTGCCGCAGGACAGCGTCCCGGCCGGCAAAGACGAGCATGGCAATCGCGAAGAGAAAGTCTGGGGCGAACAACCGAAGTTCGACTTCCCTGCCAAGCCCCACTGGGAGTTAGGCGAAGCCCTCGGCATCCTCGACTTCAACCGCGCCGCCAAAATCTCCGGCTCCCGCTTCGTCGTCCACTTCGGCCAGGGAGCACGCCTAGAACGCGCCCTCGCCAACTTCATGCTCGACCTCCACACTCGCGAGCACGGCTACACCGAGGTCCTGCCGCCGTACATGGTCAACTCGAAGTCTCTCTTCGGCACCGGCCAGCTCCCCAAGTTCGCCGAAGACCTCTTCCACTGCGACGACAAAGGCCCTTACCAGCCCGGCGTCTACCAGGACAGCGACCACTGGCTCATCCCCACCGCCGAGGTCCCCGTCACCAACATCTTCCGCGACGAGACCCTGGACGAGGCGCAGCTCCCCATCTCCTTCTGCGCCTACACTCCCTGCTTCCGCTCCGAGGCCGGCTCCTACGGCAAGGACGTTCGCGGCATGATCCGCCAGCACCAGTTTCAAAAGGTCGAGTTAGTGAAGTTCACCAAACCCGAAGATTCGTACGCTGAACACGAGGCCCTCACCCGCCACGCCGAAACCGTACTCGAAAAACTCGGCCTCCCCTACCGCCGCATGCTCCTCTGCACCGGCGACATGAGCCCCGCCTCCGCCAAGACCTATGACCTCGAGGTCTGGCTGCCTGGACAAAATCTTTACCGCGAAATCTCCTCCTGCTCGAACTTCGAGGCCTTCCAGGCGCGCCGCGCCAACATCCGCTATCGTCCATCGGGCGCAAAGAAAACCGAACTTCTTCACACCCTCAACGGCAGTGGTCTCGCCGTCGGGCGCACTTACCTCGCAATCCTGGAGAACTACCAGCAGGCAGACGGCACCATCAAAGTGCCAGATGTTCTGGTGCCCTACATGAACGGCGACACCATCATCGGCAAGCAATCGGGCAGGAATTAGACCTATGTTCAAACTACTTGGCAGCTATATCTTCTGGGCCTACGAACGCGGCAGCGTCCAGTACGACATCATGGTGTCGGCGATCCTTCTCTTCATGTTCGTCTCGCCGCACATCATTAACTACAAGGACAAGCCGGTCGAGACCGTAGCCCTCCACGCCAGCGAAGTGCTGGTGCGGGAGGCCGGAACCGCCGGCGGAAGCAGCCGCTTCATCTACCAGGTGCGGGCCGAAGACATGGGCTCGGTAGCGACCGACGCCGAACGCCGCGCCGCCATTCTACGTGTCATCGAACCGATCTCCGGCGAAGTCTCACTCGACCACTACGAGGCAGTCCGCGACGCACAGGGCAAGGTGATCGCCTACAACGTCTGGGTTCTCCGCTAACACCGGGCCAGCAAACAGCATCCAAAGAACGGGAGCATCTGACTTTATGATCAACCTCAGCCGCATCGCTGCACCGCTTCTGCTCTCAGCCGTAATTTTGGTTGCGCCGCTAGCCACCACGTTACATGCGCAGCCTAAGCCCGGCCATCTGGACGCGGTGCTGCGCCAGATGGATGCGGCAAGCCTCAAATTTCAATCCGCCGAGGCGAACTTCCGCTGGGACCTCTACGAGCGCGTAGTGAAGCAGACAACCACCCAGACCGGAACCATCTTCTTTAAGAAACAGGGAACAACGACAGTGATGGGCGCGAGGGTAGAGCAGCCCGCGCTCAAACTTATCGAGTTTCGGAACGGAACACTTCGCCTCTTTGAGCCCGGCACTGATCATCTGACGATCGTCGACGCCACGAACAACAAGGCACAGTTGGAAAGTTTCCTGACGCTGGGCTTTGGCGGCAGCGGCAAGGACCTCGCCAAGGCCTGGACCATCTCAGACCTGGGAGATGAGGTGGTCGACGGAGTGCAGACGGCGAAACTCGACCTGGTTCCCAAAGATCCCGCGGTTCGCAATAACTGCACCCACATGACGATCTGGGTGGACCCCGTGCGCGGGATCTCATTGAAGCAAAGCTTCTATATGCCTTCCGAGGACTACCGAACCGCCGTCTACGCCAACATCAAATACAACCAGAAGGTCGACGAGAAACCGTATCAGATCAACACCGACAAAAAGACCACCATCGACAAGCACTAATCTCCGGAGCGAAATACAGAACTGCCCCACACAATCAGCAGAGGAAAGAACTCGAGCGTATAGCGGGGCTCAGAGTTGTCGAGAGTCAGCAGCAGCGCGCATCGCAGAACTGCAAAACCGATCATCGCGCCCGCCAGGGCAGCGTGCGGTCCCCAGCCGCTCCTTCGCCAGCGCCACAGCCCCATGCCACCAAGCACAAGATAGACAAGATTGAGCGCAGCCAGCCCGGCGGCAAGAAAAGTCGTCCGCGGATGTTCTCGAATCCTCCACCATTCCAGCGGGACCTCGAGCATCTCTGCGCGGGGACGAAAGAGCATATTCAGCAACCGGGCGATGGGCAGGGCGACGTAGTAGCGAAGCGGATCGTCGTGAATACGCTGCTCGGCGAGGGCTTCAAACCGCGCGTCGAGCGACGGTGTCGCGTTCTCGGTTTTGTTGTAGGCCCTCAGAATCGCTTCAGTCTGGGCGTACTGGTCGCTGGAATCAAAGGCGCGAGAAGGCAGGTCGCCAATCTCGACTGGAGCATTGTCGTAATTCCAATAAACCTCTTCCGTCGAAGCGAAATCGATGGCCCACGTGCGATACCAGCGCTGAAAACCAAGCGACACAAATTCGCCGGGGTCAGTAGCGTAACGTGGCGCGAGTGGCTGAATCACATGAAACGTTCGCCA
>DATMPD010000017.1:0-5308 GCA_035567955.1 Edaphobacter sp. | reverse complement strand
GCGACTCGCGGGGAAAAGTTGAAGATGCAGCCGTCGTGTTGCGTTGGCTACTATCCCGGGGGGATAGGGTCGGTGGCAAAAGAGGAGCCGAGTTGCCCAGTGATGTTGCACTTTGGGGCAGAGGATAGTCACATCGGGAAGGACCAGGTTGAGGCGGTTCGGACGGCGCATCCTGAGGTTGAGATCTTTGTCTACGACGGCGCGGGGCATGCGTTTAATCGCGAGGCCGATCCGTCGAAATACAACGCTGCTGCGGCCAAGCTGGCCAGGGAGCGGAGCCTGGCATTTCTGAAGACCCACATTGCCTGAGTTATCTGCAGAGATCTGAGCATTTTTGGCGCCGGGGTTGATTGCCGCCTTGGTCCTGCGGTGCTATCCTTATATAGACACTACGAGTGGACTAGAAGAATCAGGAGCAGAAAAAAGCTGTGTTGGCATCCGCTAAAAAGACAGACATTATTGCAAAGTTCCGTACCCATGACTCCGATACCGGGAGCCCTGAGGTTCAGATCGCTATTTTAAGCGAGCGCATCGGCGAGTTGACGGAACACTTCAAGGAGCATAAGAAGGACCACGGTTCGCGCCGGGGACTCTTGATGCTTGTGAGCAAGCGGCGACGTTTGCTGGACTACCTGAAGAAGTGCGACGCAGACCGCTACCGCGAGGTCATCGGCAAACTCGGAATCCGCAAGTAACCGCAGCATCTCCGGAGAAACCGCCCAAACTATGGAAGTACACACGGCCCGTTCACAGTCGGCTGCAACATTCGTGCAAGGTCAGGTAAGACCTTGTCGCTGGAGTTGCTGACAATGACAGATGCCGGCGTTGTCTTTGCGGTTTGTGGCCTTGACGTTTGTGGCGCTGATGAGTGCCCGACCCTAAACGACTTATACCAGTGCAGTTCTCTGGCGGCCAGGTAGCCGCACGGGGAGCTGCACTTTTTCGCGCCCGCTGGAGCGGATGACGCGATTCAAGCTTAATCGAATGAAAACGAGAGAAGAGAGGCAACATGAAACAGGACGTGACAGTTGAGCTTGCCGGCGGCAAGCAAATTAAATTCGAGACCGGGCGCATGGCGAAACAGGCCCCCGGCGCGGCACTCACAACAAGTGGAGACAATGTAGTTCTAGCAACGGCTGTGGCTTCGCCTGACCCGAAAGAGGGTATCGATTTCTTTCCGCTGACTGTGGAGTATCGCGAGTTCACCTATGCGGGTGGGCGTATTCCTGGCGGGTTTATCAAGCGCGAGGGGCGTCCGAGTGAGAAGGAGATTCTGACGAGCCGTCAGATTGACCGGCCGATTCGTCCACTGTTTCCTGAGGCATTTCGCAACGAGACGCAGGTGGTTGCTTTTGTGTACTCGGCTGACAAGGAAAATGATCCGGATGTTCTGGGCATCAATGGAGCCAGCTGCGCTTTGGCGTTGAGCGATATTCCTTTTCATGGGCCGGTGGGCGCGGTGCGGATTGGGATTGTGGACGATCAGTTTGTGGTGAACCCCACGTATGCCGAGCGCGCGAAGAGCACGTTGAACATTATGGTCGTCGGCACGAAGGACGGCATTGTGATGATCGAGTCGGGCGCGAAGGAGATTGCGGAAGGGCGGGTTGTCGACGCGATCGAGTTTGCGCATGAGCAGATTAAAAAGATCTGTGCCGCGATCGAGGATCTGGTCAGCCGGGCTGGAAAGCCGAAGCGGCTGGTGAGTGCGGTTGTGATCGACCATGAATATCTGAATGAGTTGAACGCGAAGATTGGCGCGAAGTTGAAGGACGCGCTGGATACGCAGAAGCACCCGAAGTTTGAGAGCTATGCGTTGGTCAAGGAGATTAAGGACGAGCTGAAGAAGGATCTGCCTGAAGGTGATTCGGAAGCTGCGAAGAAGCTGAGCAAATACTATGAGCTGCTGCGCGAAAATATCTTCCGGGAACAGGTGCTGAAGGAGAGGATTCGGCCGGATCATCGTGCGTTCGATAAGATTCGCGACCTGACGATTGAGGTTGGGGTGCTTCCGCGGGTTCACGGGTCGGCGTTGTTTACACGTGGCGAGACGCAGGCGCTGGTGAGTGCGACGCTGGGAACGACCGATGATGCGCAACGGCTTGAGAGCTATGAGGGCGAGCAGAAGCGGCGCTTCATGTTGCACTATAACTTTCCTCCGTTTTCCGTTGGCGAGGTGGGACGTATGAGCGGCGTGGGCCGCCGCGAGATTGGTCATGGCGCGTTGGCATCGCGGGCGATCGAGGCGGTATTGCCGGCTGAGGATGAGTCGCCTTATACGTTGCGGGTGGTTTCGGACATTCTGGAGTCGAATGGGTCGTCTTCGATGGCGACGGTTTGCGGTGCGTCGCTTGCCCTGATGCAGGCGGGCATTGCGATTAAGGGATCGGTTGCGGGTGTTGCGATGGGCCTGGTGAAGGAAGGCGAGAACTACGCCATCCTTACAGACATTGCCGGCGCGGAAGATCACTATGGGGACATGGACTTCAAGGTTGCCGGTACGCGCAAGGGAATTACTGCGCTGCAGATGGATATCAAGATTATGGGGATCACTCCGCAGATTATGCGTGAGGCTCTGGAGCAGGCGCGGCAGGGCCGGTTGTTCCTGCTGGATACGATGGATGGAGTTATCGCGAATGCGAGCGCGGAGAAGTCGCAGTTTGCGCCGCGCATTCATACCATTCAGATTCCTACGGACAAGATTCGCGATCTGATCGGGCCGGGAGGTAAGGTGATTCGCGGAATCATCGATGCGACCGGCGTGAAGATCGATGTCGACGATACCGGGCGGGTCAATGTGGCTTCGAGCGATGCCGATGGGCTGGCGCGGGCCATCCAGATGATCAGCGATCTTACGGCTGTGCCTGAGATTGGAAAGACCTATCTGGGCAAGGTTGTGCGCCTGGCTGAGTTCGGCGCGTTCGTTGAAATCTTCCCTGGAACGGATGGATTGTTGCATGTCTCCGAGATCGCGGAACATCGCGTGAAGGAAGTGAAAGACGAGCTTCGTGAAGGCGATCAGATTCTGGTGAAGGTGCTTGCTATCGAAGGAAATCGGATTAAGCTTTCGAGGAAGGCGGTTCTACGCGAGCAGCGCGCGAAGCTTGGTCTGCCGGAACCTGGCCAGATTGGAACGGAGGGAGGGCGGGTTGAAGCGGTTGCTGCTACGCCTCGCCCGGAGCAGGTCTCCGATGAGGTCGATGAGGACGGGGATGATTTCGATGAGGATGGGGAAGAGGCGACTGAAGAGCCGAACTTCAACCGCGCCGATGGTGTTCCTGCAGTCGCGGCGGTTGCCGGCGGCGGCCAGGGACCGAATGGACCCGGCGGACAGAGACGTCCTGGCGGCAGACGTCGTCGCGGAGGCCGGAGGCCGGGTTCGGGCCCTGGTGGACCGCAGGGTGGCGGCAATCGCTAGGGTTTCATCATGACTTACCACAGAGGCCGCGCATCCGCGCGGTCTTTGTGTCTTCCGGGTAAACAGGGGAGGTCGCGTGGATCGTTGGCTGGACTGGCGGGTGTTATTTCTTGCGGTGTTGATGCTTTGTTTTGTTCGCGGGGCTTCAGGGGAGGATGCATCTCCGCAGAAGGTTGCAGACGGTGTGTGGTTTTTGGTGGGCGATTCGAGCAAGGGATACAGTAATACGACGATCGTTGAGATGGATAGTTATTTGATCGTCGTGGATGCGAACTATCCTGCGCGTGCGAAGGAGCTGTTGAATATTTCAAAGAGCTTGTCGCGGAAGCCGGTTCGTTATGTCTTCGACACGCATGCCCATGGCGACCATTCGTATGGCAATTCGGTGTGGACCAGGGCGGGAGCGACTACGATGGCTTTTCGCGGAGTGGTTACCGAGATGGATCGCTGGGAGCCTGCGCGTTGGCAGGCTGCGATGGCGAAGCGGGATGATGTTCGAGAGACCGGCGAAATCAATGTTCAGAGACCGCAGATGGTCATTGATGGCGATGCCTTTGTATTGAAGGACAAAACCCGCGAGGTGCGCTTTCTGTTTCTGGGATGGGGGCATACGCCGGGTGACGGATATGTTTGGTTGCCAATGGAGCGAGTGCTCTGTACGGGAGATGCGGCGGTGAATGGGCCGAGGAATAAGCTGCTCGACGCGAACATTGCGAACTGGCCTGATGTGCTGGATAAGGCGTTGGCGCTGAAACCGCTTCACGTTTTGCCTGGTCATGGCGCGGCGGGTGGTGCGGAGATATTGTCAGGACAGGCACAGTTCTTGCGGGACCTTTATCGTGAGGTGAAGCTGCAGACTGATGCGGGGAAGACGCCTGCCGAGATGCACATCAAGCTGCCGGAGAGCGACAGCAACTGGGTTCCGAATCGTCCGGATGGATTGCAACAGGATATTGAGACTGTTTACCTTGAACTGACCTCGCATGCTCCGGCTGGATCGGTTCCTCATGTGTGGAAGTAATGTCTAACTCAGATTGAGATGGGACGCGGTTCGTCATGCGATGGACTTTATGGCTTGCCTTTGCGGTGCTTTGCGTTCTGTCCGGGACATCGTGGGCGATTCCGCGTGAGATGTCCGATGGATTGCCGCCGTTAGAGGGACAGGGAGTTCTCTTCGGCGTGGTCGGGCTGACCGCATCTTTGTTTGGTGGGCGTGGGGTGTGGTCTCGAAGCAGGGTTTTGGGGTGTGCGCGGTTGGCTGCAGCGGCTGTGGGATTTTTTGGAGTCCCGATGGTGGTGGTTGAGTATGCGCGGGGGAGTGTGCCGGCAATCAGCCGGTCTGCGCTATTTGCTTTGGTTCCGGTGGTGGTGGTGATGGCCGTTGCCTTTGGCGAATCGGCGGAGCGGGAGGAACGCGGCGCGAGACTGTTCCTGATGCCGGCGTTGGCTGGACTGGGGGGTCTGCTGCTTCTGCTGCCGCTGTCGTTTTCGAGTTCTGCGCGTGGGTGGATCATGCTGGCTGTTGTTTGCGCCGCCGTGATTCTGGTGGGGCTTTCAAGCGTTTGGCTGTATCGGTTGCTTCGCGGGTTTGCTTTTGCGGACGCGATCGCCGTTGTGGGGCTGGCCAATGCTGTGTTCTTACTGGTCTGGAGTGCTGTTCATGAAGAGGTTGTGTGGCGAGGTAGCGGACTGGCTTCGTTGGTATCGTTTGGTTCTTTGACCGATGTGGTCGAAGTGTTGTTGATTTTGTGGCTGCTGCGTGAGATTTCCCCTATTCGCTTCGCTGCGCGCTACCTGTTGATTCCGTTGCTGACGGTGCTGGAGAGTTATGTTGTGATGCGGCCCGAGTGGACGGTGAGGATGGGGTTTGGGACGGCGTTGCTGGCAGCG
>DATMPD010000016.1:0-9992 GCA_035567955.1 Edaphobacter sp. | reverse complement strand
GTCCACCCCCAGCTTCTGCGGCAGATCCCGCAAGAACCGGTGCGCCCGATAATGCGCATATCCAAGGAACGCAACGATCACGATCACCAGCAGGCCGGCACCCGCCAGCAACCAGAACCGCAACCGTTCTATCGAAACGTTCATTCCCCTCTATCTTCTCACCCACAGGACAGGGAGTAGGGAATAGGGTTAGGGAGTAGAAAACAAAAGCAATGCATCCTGCCTTTCTATTCCCTACTCCCTATTCCCTACTCCCCTGCTCTAAACTATCCCTATGGCCGACCAGCTCTATCTAAGCCTCTGGTTCCCCAACTTCCGCTTCGACACCCTTCCCGCGACCCTCGTCTCGGTCCTACGCCAGTTCGCCCTCATCAGTGGAGACAAACGGGTCGCCGCAGCCAGCGTCTACCCCATCAGCTTCACCGAGGCACCCACCTACCAGCGCATCTACGTCAATGACGACCGCGCCGAAGACACCTCTGGTTCCATCATCGAGTACGCCGTCGCCGAAGCCACCGAACAACTCCACGACGACATGGCTTACGAGTTCGAGATGCGCTGGAAGCTCTGGTCCCCTGTCGGAGCCGACCCACAACCCCCCGATCCCCGCATCGACATCTACCCAGAGTTCGAATCCGTCCGCCTCGACACCCTCTGGAGGCTCCAGCCCGCCACCGTCAAAATCCTCGGCTTCGGTCCCCAGTTCGACGACGCCAGCTTCGAACAGAACGGCCATATCCGCGTCGACTTCGGCCTCGACACCCCTTGGCTCGCCGAGACCCTCGATGACGAAGAGCTCGACGAAGACGCCACCAAACACATTCAGCAAAACGTAGAGATGCTCCTGGCCTTTACCCTCTCCGTAGAAAAAAACTGCGGCATCAGCAGCCGCCTCCTCTGGACCGAATCCGGCGAACCCCTCGCCCAAAAACTCATCGACCGCCTCCAGCGCGTCAACTGACGATCAACTAACGATCGGCTCACCCGGCGAATCTGACCTCGCTGCAAGCGCAGCCGTCCGCTCCGCTCTCCGAATCCTCACCTCGCGCACCGCGACTAAAAATAATCCTGTAAACGTCAGCGCCAGCATCCCGTACGCCCGAAACCCATGCAGTTGCGGAATATCCCCATACAGCAGCGCCAGTCCCGCAAACACAAAGAACACATGCGCGCAGAACACCTGCAGCGAAGCCTTCCCCAACGTCAGGAACGGCTCACGAGAGATCAGTCTCACGAGATATCGCCGCAGCCAATAGCACACGATCAGCGCTGCGGCCAGGTTGATCAACCGCAACGGCCCAATCTGCCACTTGTCCACACGTATTCCCAGCGTCTGCTGCGTCAGATGCGGCCCCAGCCACCCATGCCGCACCTCAAAAAAGAACACACACACCGCACCGCACAGTGCGACGGCCCACCTCGGCACCCGCGCCAGCGGCATCTCGCCCTCCATCGACCTCGCCCCCAGCCACAGCCCGGCGATCCAAACCCCCTGCCACGCGAACAGATTGAACGCACCTGTCTCCTGCAGCGGAATCGGCAGATGCGTCACATGCACCACGAGACTATGCAGAAACTCCCTAAGCCCAAACTGCGCCGCGACCCAAAGAAATCCGCTCCCTGCCAGAACCCACTTCCAGCCATAGCGAACTGACATCGAAAGCGCCACCGGCGTCAAGAACAGAAAGATCACATACATCGGCAGAATATCCAGCAACGGCGGGCAATAGATCAGCAGTGCTGATCCGATGATCGCGACCACAGGATGCGCCAGGTAAAAGTTGAGCAGGTTGTACAACGCCGGACGATGCGTCCGCGCCGCAAATGCCGCGGCCACCGTAAACGCAAACGCCAGCATCAACAAGTGGTAGCCGTAGATCTTGAACGTCCGCCGCCATAGCTTTCCGCGCAGCCCGTTTTCGTCCTCTCGCGCATCACGCAAATAGACGCGGCTCACCAGTAGCGCCGACATAAAAACAAAACCCTCAGCGGACGACACAAACCCAAACGGCTGATTCACAAAATCGCTGAATCGCGTCGGCATATGCGTAAACGTCATCCACACCAGGAACAGCCCGCGCAGCGCATCCAGCTCCGGCATCCTCTTCGAATTGGGATAGGCCAACTTCACTGATCACAAACCCCACGCGCCTCGTCAAAGATCCGCTTAAGTTAAGACGCCCCGCCACCGAATAGGCTTCATCCTGCAAACCCCAACCCGGCAAGCGCAGCAAACCCATGACTCGAAAAACCGTTACGAAAATTTTCGAGAACTCTTATGCCTTTCTTACGAATGAGATGCTGAAATAACTTTGGCGGCGAAATAAGGCCGCCAGGAGAGAGTTTCATGCACACGTTTCGCACCCGCAGGCCCCTTCTCGTCAACGCCACACAATGCCTCCACCCCACCCTCATCCTCACCGACTCCGGACAGCGCAAAGCCTATCCCGGCGACTGGATCATCGAAGGAGAAAATCACGAACGCTACATCGTCGACAACACCTTCTTCCAGCGCACCTTTGCCCCGATCCCCTGGGAGCCTTCCAGCGAAGGCCGCCACTACGGCTGCTAGCCTTCCGCTCCCTACAGAATCTCAACCTCAACCCAAACCCTCCGGCTCCAGACCATCGCAGCCAGGAAAGAAAAAAAGTGCAGCGGCATATGGCATTGTCCCTCGTACAAGAACCTCCGGCCCCCTCGTTCTCGCCTTCACTCGCAATCCCCCCCATCACAACGGAAAACGAACTCACCGCAACACCGCTGCGAACCCGTAAAGCGCAGCTGCAGGACGCCCGCTCCATCCACCAACTCATCCACAGCTTCACCTACGACGGCACCTTACTCCCACGGCGTTACGCGGAGATCTGCGCCAACATCGCCACCTTTACCGTCGTCGAAACCGACTCCCACAAGTTCATCGGCTGTGCCGCGCTCCACGTCTACGGCCAACACCTCGCTGAGATCCGCTCCATTGTCGTCCATCCCAACGCCAAGGGACAAGGGGCCGGCGGTCTGCTGGTTCGCGCCCTCCTCGATCAAGCCGAAGCCAGCGGAATCAAGTGCGTCTGTCTCTTCACCCGCATCCCCGCCTTCTTCGAGCACTTCCACTTCCGCGTCGCCGAACGTCAAACCTTCGGCGACAAAGTGCTGAAGGACTGTGTACACTGTGCTCGCCGCAACGCCTGCGACGAAATCGCCATGGCCATCGGCCAACTCCCGGCGCCAGGCGACAGGCCCTGGAGCAGTTTCTTTCATCCCCGTCATCACGCCGACCTGGTACAAATCCAGCTCTGACGGCCCGGGGACGACGAGGTTCGAAAGACATCACCCAAAAGTTGCATTCCCCCGCAGTTATCATCCCGGATACCATTCGCCACGTAACCCTTGCGGCTGGCTATTGTCATCATGGATGATTGCGGCCTATAGTTTGCATCGCAATTCGCAGCAGATCAATCGACTCACTACAGAAAGTAAGCGACCTCTGCCTTATCTCTCTCGCGCCTCTCATGGCGGGAGTCACCCAGGAAAAGAACATGGAATACACCGAACAGAACAACCAGGTTTCAATGTATCAATCAAACTTCCGCGCCGAAGACGGCGCTCCCACCAGCCGCTCCAACGCACTCTACGAAGGCGTGGTAGTCCCTCTCGCTTCACTCTTCGCCGTCTTCCTCTTTATGCTCGGCGCAATGGTCATCGCGAACTAAGGTTGCTGTTGTTGGAGATTAAGCGTAGGGCTTTAGCCCTGCGAAAACCACTGCAACGACGTGGGGCTTTAGCCCCGGGTTCTCACTAAGCAGGGCATTATCGCGCGTTGATCGCCCTATGAGAGTTCGTATGCCCTGCTTTGTTCTTGCCCGGGGTATGCCTCCCACCCCGCCGCGCCCCCTACCTCGCCACCACGATCTCCGAAAAGTCCGCAATCCCCGAGAAATCCCCGAGCACCTTCTCAAGCAGCGCCAACCGGTTCGCCCGCACCTCCGCATCCGGCGCCATCACCATCACCGCATCGAAGAACGCATCCACCTGCGGCCTCAGCGTAGCAATCTGCTCCAAAGCCGCCTTGTAATTCTTCTCCGCGCTGAAAGTTTTCACCCTTCCCGCCAACTCCGCCGACCGCTCCGCCAGCGCCTTCTCCGTCGGCTCAGTAAGCAACGCGGCGTCGACGCTCGAACCCGCGGCAAACCCTTTCTCTTTCGCCTGCGCAAGAATATTCTTCATCCGCTTGAACGCCGAAGACACTGCAGCAAAATCTTCACCTCCGCGAACCTCAGTCACCGCCTCCGCCCGCGCCACCGCATCCCGAACATCATCTGCCCCAGCGGCCAGCACCGCCTTCACGACGTCATAAGCCTGCCCCTTAACTTCGCGCAGATAAGACTCCACACGCTCTCCAAGGAACGCCTGGAGTTTCGTAAGAGCAAGCTCTGCTTCCGGTGGCATGCTGCCGCTCGAACCCTCGAAATAACGATGCATTGCTAATCTTGCTAACTCGAATAGAGATCGGCTGCCGAAGCGAATATTCGACTCCGCGAGAATCTGCACAATTCCATTAGCGGCGCGGCGCAACGCAAAAGGGTCCTTGGAACCGGTGGGCTCCAACCCCAGTTTGAACATCCCGGCAAGTGAATCCGCCTTGTCCGCAATCGCCAAAAGTTGTCCTTCGATTGTCGTCGGAATCGCAGCACCTGCGCTCACGGGGCGGTACTGATCGTAAATCGCATCACCCACAGCCTTACTCTCGCCCTGCGCGCGTGCATATAAGCCGCCCACCTCACCCTGAAGCTCGGTAAATTCCTTGACCAGCTCACTCGTCAGATCGGTCTTCGCAAGTGTAGCGGCTTGTGTCAGCGAGGGCAGGTCGGCTGCTACTCCGGTCGATGCAGCCAACTCTGCCAAAACCTCGGCCAAACGCACCACCCGCTCCGTCTTCTTCGCATAACTCCCTAAATCCTTATGAAACGTCACATGCTCCAACAACGCCAGCCGCTCCACCAGCGGCACCCGCTGATCGAACTCCCAGAAGAACCGCGCATCATTGAACCTCGCCCGAAGCACGCGCTCATTGCCATGCCGAATCACCGCCATCCCCGCCTCATCGGTCTCCGTATTCAGCACCGCGAGAAAATGCGGAGCCAGCTTCCCCTCCTTATCGTCCACAGCGAAGTAGTTCTGATGATCCCGCATCACCGTCACCAGAACCTCCTCCGGCAGCGCCAGATACTCCGCCTCAAATCCACCCATCAGCACAGTCGGCCACTCCGTCAACTGCGTCAGCTTATCCACCAGCGCGTGGTCCTCACGCCACCGCAGCCCAACCCCGTCAGAATCCCCAGCCCGCATCACCTTGTCCAGAGCCTTCCGAATCCTCTGCCGCCGCGCCTCCACATCCGCGATCACAAATCCGCTCAGCAGCGCATCTTCATACACGCCCGGCTCCTTCAACGCAATCGCATCCTCCCCAAACAACACCCGATGCCCATACGTCACCGCCCCCGCCTCATACCCGCCGAAGCTGACCGGCACAATCTCCGCCCCCAGCATCGCCGCCATCCACCGCACCGGCCGCACAAACCGCTCCGGCTTTCCCGGCCGCCAGTACATATTCTTTGCCCAGTAGATCCCCGCGAGTTCCTTCGGCATCTCCGCCGCAATCACCTCCGCGGCAGGCCTACCGGCCTTCACGACGGTCGCGGCCAGATACTCCCCCTTAGCACTCGTAACCGTCTTCAACTCCTCAACCGATACACCAGCCTTCTTCGCAAACGCCATCGCCGCCGGCGTAGGCACGCCGTCCTTATAAGCCACCTTCACCGAAGGCCCCAACAACTCCTCGGCCACATCCTCCTGCCGCGCAGCAACATCCTTCACCCAAACCGCCAGCCGTCGCGGCGTAGCAAAGCTCTTCACCTCCGCACCCGAGCGCACCAGCCGCTCACGCTCCAGCATCTTCACCACGCGCTGCTGCAACTCCGCCTGCGCCCCGGCAATCATCCGCGCCGGAACCTCTTCCAACCCAATCTCAAACAAAAAATCCGCCATCGTCCTCAACTCACATCCCGCCATCGCGGCGCAAAACTCGCATCAGTATCAAAACCAAATCTCACCGGACAACGAAAGCCCGGCTATCCCATCCATCGCGCTTTTGCGATGGGCGGAATGTAGTCTGTCACCCCGCCACAGCACCAACGTCAGCACGCTGTAACGTCTCACCCTGCGCCGCATAAGCCTTCGCCACCCCCACCACCAGCGTCCGAATCCGCGCCATCACGCCCACCCGTTCCGTCACCGAGATCGCCCCCCGCGCGTCCAACAAATTAAAAAGATGCGAGCACTTCAACGCCAGCTCATAAGCCCCCAACACCGGAAACCGCCTCAGCGTCAGCTCCTCCATCCGATCGAAATCCTTCGCCTTCTCCAGCAACCCCAGACACTCCGCCTCATAAAGGTTCAAATGTTCCCATAGCTTCGAAACATCCGCATAGTCGAAGCTATAAGCCGAAAACTGCTCCTCCTCCGCCAGCCGCATCTCCCCATACGTCACCTTGCGCCCGGTATCGGGTTCCACCGCCCACACAATGTCATAGATCGAATCCACATCCTGCAGAAACCCCGCGATCCGCTCCAGCCCATACGTAATCTCCCCGCTGATCGGATCCAGATCCATCCCCCCGCACTGCTGAAAGTACGTGAACTGTGTAATCTCCAGCCCATCCAGCATCACCTGCCACCCCACGCCCCACGCGCCGCCCACCGGCCACTCCCAGTTATCTTCTTCAAACTTAATATCGTGCTCTTTCAAATCGATCCCGATCGCCACCAGCGACTCGAGATACATCTCCTGAATATTGACCGGTGGCGGCTTCAGCACCACCTGCAGCTGCGTATGCCGAAACAGCCGGTTCGGATTCTCCCCATATCGCCCATCCGCCGGCCTCCGCGAAGGTTGCGCATACGCAATCCTCACCGGCTTCGGCCCCAGCACCCGCAGAAACGTATCCGGCGACATCGTCCCCGCCCCCACCTCAACGTCATACGGCTGTTGCAACACGCACCCACGATCCGCCCAGAACCGCTGCAGCGTAAACAGCAACTCCTGAAACGTCAGCACCCGATTCTCTCCAACCGCAGAAACCAATCCACTCATATCTCTCTCTTCAATATCCGGCAATCCTTCGATTCTAACCAAACCGCAGATGTCGGAGGTTTAGGAGGCTTCGTTTACTGCGGTTGGGTTAGGATTCGTCGCGTTCCCTCCGTCGGTGCCAGCGACGGGTCGGAGGGGACCGTACTCGGATCCGACATAACTCTCGCATCCGGCAGCGGCACACCGATTCCTGCGGGCCTTATGAAGTCACCGTGCGCATTCTCTATCCTCACTTCGAGCGCATGCTGCCCAGCGGTCGAATTCCCCGGTCGCGGAAACTCCACGAGGTATCGCTCCCGCACGATCTTCGTAAACAGCTTGAGAGTTGCATCCAGTGATCGTTGATTGGCGATTAAAATCGTCCCACCGGTTAACTCGCACAACGAGAGAAACGGATCCTCACTACTCCAACGGACAATCACGGGATGCCCCACGTCCCTGGGCCGAGGAACATACCTCAACCCAAACACCGTAACTCCCTTCGCTTGCGCAAACGTCCTCACCTCGTTCCATGGATGCACACTGCCCTTATCGATTCCATCGGTCACCGCCAAAATCACGCGCCGGCCCGGCATTCGGCTCGCCTGTTGCGCCAGGTAAGCCAGCGAATCCCACAGATGCAAGGTTTCCTGGCATTCCGGGCCATACATGGCCGATTTGCGTGCCGTCCACTGCTCCAGCGTCAAATCAACAGCGCGCTTTAGCTTCTCCCTTCCAGCCGCGGCATTGATCGAAGCTGCCACTAAAGCGCAATCCTGCACATAAATCGAAATTTGGTCCTGCGGGCGGAGCCAGGCCGGTACCAATCCCTCGATGGCCTCATCGATCTTCGGCATTAGTTCCACGCCGCCCCTCACGTCCAGCAGAATCGATAACGAGATCGGATCATCTCCCTCCTGGCGAACGTGCGACGCGCGAAACCACGGCCCCGAATCGATACTGACTGAAAATCGATTCACTTTGATCGGTTTTCGAATCCGCTCTCGATGAGAATCGAGCACCAGCACCGGCAACTGGATCGTGTTCGTATAAACATGCAGCGTAGGGATCGGCCCGTCCCGTGATGTCGGCGCGTCCTGTGCCGGGGACACAACCCCGCTCCATGCGGCCGCGAGCACCACACCCCACAGCAAAAGCCTCACAACTCGCAGTGCCAACCAACAACGAAACTCGGAAACGACCAAGCGGGTCATCCCGGAAGTATGCCAGAACCAAACCATTATGTCGTTCCATTACTGCGGCTTGCTCATCACCTTGCGCTTTCCCTCCTCCGGAGTCTCAGACGGCCCCATCTGAATCGTCATGGGATCGATCGCCAGAGCCGGATCAGGAAGCGGCACCGACACTCCGGATGGCCGAATGATGATGTAAACGCCTTTGTCGATCTTTACTTCCAGGTTATGCTCGCCCGCAGTCGACTTACCGGGCCTTGGAAACTCCACAATGTATCGTTCCCGCAACATCGTTACAAACCGTTCCAGCGACTTCGACAGGTCCGCCCGCTCACTCATTCTCATCACAACTCCGCCGCTCAACTCGCACACCGAAATCAGCGGCTTCTCGACCGCAGAAGACCGTCCCCCGCTCGGCAGATATCCTCCACGGCCCCGCCCAATAGATTCAATTCCGAACGACCCCGGAGTAAAGTTCAGTGCGAAAATCGCAATTCCCTTCATCTGCGCGAAGTATCTCACCGCGTCCCACGAGTTTTTGCTTCCCGTATCCCGCCCGTCCGTGACCACCAGAATCACGCGGCGTCCGGGTAAATCCGAAAGCGCAACCGCAACCGCTCCCAGACCATCCCAAAGATGCCCTTTGAGTTCGCACCCCTTTCCCGGTTTGTTTCGTTTGTGCTGCATCCACGGCTCCAGCGCCGCACCAACGGCTGTCTTGAGCAACAAGTTATTGGCCGGCGCGTCATTCAGCGAGCGCCGCAGCGAACAGTCCAGCGCATACACCGAGACCCGGTCCCGCGAATGCAACGACAACGGAACAAGCTTTCCCACCGCGTCTTCCATCTTCGGCATCAGGTCAGCCGCATCTCCGCTGACATCCAGCAGGATCGAAAGTGAGATCGGATCGTCCCCCTCCCGCCGCACATGAGTCGCAGGAAACCAGTGGCCCGAGTCAATACTGACGGAAAATCTGTTCTCCGCAATCGGCTTGTCGATCAGATCCTGATTCATCGTCAGCACCAGCGTAGGCACCTGAACCAGATTCGTGTACACATGCAGCGTCGGAACGCCACCATCCGCCGCCGGAGAAACTACCTGCGCCATCAAAGCCGTTCCGCTCAGCGCGGCGGTTACAGCTGCCAAAATCAGCAGGAACCCTGCTCTCCTTCCAACCGGACGATAACGAAATCCCAGCCCCATAAATCCCCGCCACCACGCAGTATGACAGAACCCGACAGACCCGGCTATCGCTTGCCGTTGAACGCCGCGCGAGCCCGTTCAATCTCCTCCCCATGCGCCTCCGCCCATATCCAAACTCCACAAAACGCCTCCCCCAGGCTGTGGCCCAACTCCGTCAACTCGTACTCCACCCGCGGCGGAATCACCGGATGCACCGTCCGCGTCACCAACCCGTCGCGCTCCATCTGCCGCACCGTTTTGGTCAGCATCTTCTGGCTGACGCCCCCTACCAACTCCCCAAGCCGGGTGAACCGCACCACACCATGCTCCTCCAGCACCTCCAGCACCAGCATCGTCCACTTGTCCGCCACCCGTTCGATAATCTCCCGCACCAGCGCCTCCACCCTCGGATCCGTCACCCTCGGCGGCGTCACCTTAGCCATCTTGCCCTTAGCTCGAAAAAGCTTTCCATTCGAAGGAGGCATCACCTT
>DATMPD010000015.1:0-12684 GCA_035567955.1 Edaphobacter sp. | reverse complement strand
GTCAGCAACGAGAAGCTCGGCAACGAGATGGCCCGCGGTTTTCGCCTGCAAACCGTAACTACCGATAAGGCTTCAAACACCACAACTCTCGTTTGGACCGAGCCGGCGCCACCCTCCGGATATGACCAGAGCGTCAAGCCGATCAATCTCTACGCCCTTCGCGTCGCGGCATCAGTATTTGGCTCCAACGCCCCCGAATATGACACTCTTCCTCCAGCGCTGACCACCGGTGTCGGCAGTCCTCCCACCGTGCCAGTTTTTACAGACAATTGGGACAAACAAGGAAATCTCTCGTACTCTCTTCCATTGCCGAACCACGTCAGCGATGGCGGTTCGCCAGCCAAGGGCTATGTCTTCCTGGACGGCACCTATAGCGCGATCAAAGCGAGCCCCGAGATACCAGGGTGGGCCATTCTCCTCGGCAACAGTCCGGGCCCCGGCTTCATAGGCCAGCAATTCACGGCCCAGCCGAATGGCATAGGACAGGCATGTATCTTCCACGTCACCGACGCGCGAGCCATCAGTGTCACCGGCTACACCCTCAACAGCAAGGTTACGCGGCTCGCTCTCAACCCCGGCGAAATCGTCCCTACGGGGAAGTGCCCGATTCGCACGACGACAGTGCTTGTGGGCAGCCAGCGCCTCACGCTGCAGAACAATCTTCCCGTCACCCATCCGGTCGGCGGCAGCTCTGTTACTCTCGCCGGCCTCTATCCGCTGCTGAAGGCCGGGCAAAAGGTCGTCGTTCAGGGGGACCTCGCGACTACAGCCACGGCCGTCGTTCAAGCCGAACTCCGCGTCCTGAGCGGACCTCCTATATTGGACGCGGCCTCCGGCACCACCACCATCAACTTCACCCACGCCCTCCAGAACCAGTACGTGCCCGCTACGACCGTAGTGATGGGCAATGTCGCCGAGGTCACTCAAGGACAGACCGTGCGGAGTGAGATCCTCGGCAGCGGGAACGGTACCGCCTTTCAATCGTTCACGCTCAAGAAATCGCCCCTGACCTACCTGCCGTCGACAGACTCCGAAGGTCTCGCCGCAGTAAAATCCACGCTGCTCGTCACAGTCAATGGAGTGGAATGGGTCGAGCAGCCCAACCTCATCAACGGTACTCCCAACACCCAAGACTACGTCGCGGACACCGACAACTCAGGACGAACCACGGTCTCGTTCGGTGATGGCTTCAACGGCGCTCCCCCACCGACCGGGGTTAACAACATTCAGGCTACCTACCGCAAGGGCCTCGGTACATCCGGCAATGTGCCTGCAAAGGCCATCCAGCAACTCGTCGGCAACGTCCCCGGACTACAGGCGGTATCGAACCCTCAACCCGCGACCGGCGGCGCCAATCCCGACTCCGTCGCGGATATCCGCGTCAATGCTCCCGCCAGCATGACTACCTTCGGCCGGGCCATCAGCGCCCGTGATTACTCCGCGCTCAGCCTCCAGTTCCCTGGCATTCAAAAAGCCACAGGCGCATGGATCCGCGTCGACACAAACCTCAAGCCCGTAGCTCAGCCCTACGTGCAATTGACGGTCGCCACGGCTGACGGCACGCCCATTGCAAACTCCGTCACAGCAAAAAACCTACGCGCCTATCTCGATAACCATCGCGACCCCAATGTTCCCCTGCGCATCCTCGACTACAGCCCCGTCTACATCGATGTCGCGCTCACCATTGACATCGAGCCGCTCTATCCGCGCCAGGGCACGCTCGCCAGAGTCATGGCCGCGCTCAACCCCGGAACCAACGCCGACGGCACCGCCGGCTATTTCTCATTCGCCAATTCGCAATTCGGGCAAAGCGTCCATCTCAGCGACATCTATGCGGTCGTACAGCGCATCGCCGGCGTTCAGGACGTCCTCATCACGAGGCTCCGCCGCATGGACCTTGACGCCAACAACCCGTCAACGGTCCGCAACGACATCTTCATTCGCCCCACCGAAATCGCTGTGGTCGGCAACGATGCCAGTGATCCCACCAAGGGATACCTCACCATTCAACTCGGAGTTGGAGGCTTCGTCGACGCATGAGAACACTCAGTGCTGAAGACTTCGCGCGGCTGCTCTACTCCCGAGTGCCCAGCCAATACCGTGCCCGCGATGTCGAGCGCAACTTGCCCCTGCTGGCGCTCCTTCGCGTCGTTGGAGCGCAGGCGTCCAACCTCCGTCACGACCTCGACAGTCTCTGGGACAATTTCTTCATCGAGACCTGCGACGACTGGGTCGTCCCCTACCTGGGCAAACTCCTTGGCACCCGCCTGCTCGCCAATCCCGTCGGCCAGAGCGACCGCCTTGACGTCTGGAATACCGTCGCGTGGCGCCGCAGCAAGGGCACGCCTCGTATGCTGCAGGCGCTCTCAACCGCGATCACCGGGTGGCCAACTGACTTCGCGGAATTTTTCCAACAGCTGGGCTGGTCGCAGAACCTCAATCATCTCCGGTCCGCCGCGCTGCTGACTCCGGACCTGCGCGATTCCTACGCCCTTAGCCTGCTCGGCAAAGCCAGCGATACGCTGCTGCACGCCGCCGACTTCAAGCCCGCACACGACCTAGATCAACCGCGTACCACCCTGCGATCTCTCGGCATCGGGAGATACGCCTGGGGGACACCAGGCCGATACCAGATCAAGAACATCGGCTTCTTCGTCCGCCGCCTACGGACTTTTCCCGTTGCAGGTGTCACCCCCGCCTCGATCGATCCGGGCGGCACGCCCCTACCCGGCGCCTCCTGTTTCACCTTCAATCCGCTCCATCGCGAGGTGCCCTTGTTTTCGCAGCAAAACGGCGCCACGATCTCACGCGCCGACTTCGCCAACGCGCCTTGGAATTACTTCGGAACGGAGATCGCCGTGCGCCAGTATGGCGTTCTCCTCGCCGCATCCCACAAACCGCAACCGGCCTATTCCAATAGCAGTGTCGCCTTCACCTTCGGCTTCAGCGGCAGTGGCCTTGCGCTCGACGCCACAGAGGGCATGCGTCTCCTCGAAACCACCGACTTCCAATCCGGCGGTGTGCCCTTTGTCATCACAGCCCGCTGGCAACAGGACAATGGAACCATAATCGACGTCGGGGCGCTCAACACCGCGCAGGAAGCCCTCAATCTCGCGACCGCCTTCAAACCGGGCTCGGCTGCCGCCGATACTGGCATTCTCATTGTGACCATCCAACTCGCCGGCCCAGCCACGCCGCAGTGGATTCTGCCGCCATTCATCGGATTGGATCCCGCCGAATTTCCGGGCGCGATCGTCGCTTTGCGTGCAGCACAGAACGGCCCTGTCCGCGCGTCCGACGGTCTCTACGTCTACCTTCCACCCGCGTATCTGGTGCCCGGCGCCACCCTCACCCTCAACGTCGCCGACGATGGCAGCACCTACTACGATTCCACCCTCAGCATCCTGTCCTCCGCTCGTGAAGCCGAGGGACAGGTCTATCCGCAGTGGAACGGAACCCCCAGCGCTGTTCCCGCGGTAGACTTTACTGCCCTCAATCGGGGTCCGCTCGGCCTCGTCCTTCCCGATCCGTCACGCTTCGGTGGCTCTGCCGTCCTCTTCACGGCAGAGTTGTACACCGGAACCCCGCAGGCCCTCGGTTCCATCGCAACCATCGATCTCTCCGGCTCAGACTATCCCCTGCTCAACGTACCGTCACTCTGGCCGGCCTTTACCTTCGGCGCCAACCCCAACGCCATCACCGGCGCCGAGGTGAACGGCCTGCTGGACATACTGATCCAGCCGCTTTCCCCCGGCTCGCCCCCGACCACAGATCGTACTCCGCCAGCAGAACTGGTCTTCACTGGCCGCGATGGCGAAAGCCTGCTTATCTATCTGCCCGAAATTACTGCCATACCTCCCGAGGGCGTACGTTTCTTCGTCGCAGACGACGGCAGCACCTACTACTTCCCCGCCAGCGATACCGATCAGACGAACGCCCTCAATCAGGAGTCGCTCGCCGGCCTTGTGCTCGCACGTGCGTCGGCAGGACAGACACTCGCCATTCCCGGAGTATGGCCGCTGCAGCAGCGCCGTCCCGTCGCCCTCAACCTTTGCCGTTGCGAGCGCACCGGCCTCCTGCATCCCGGCGAACTCGGCATCGATCCAGAGCCCGGCCGCTTCGGCTTCGCCCCCGGCGATCCTTCCATCGGCATAGGTGCCCTTACTGTCGACATCGTCGAAGCCTTCAGCGATTCCGTGGGCGCCGTCAACTTCGATCGCCAACTCGATCCCGCGCAACTCGCCACCCGTATCATCTCGAGTTCGGGCGACGCCGACACCACGACCTCCGCACCCAACGCCAGGATCTACAAGACGCTCTCCGCCGCACTGGCCGAATCGCAGGACGGCGACATCCTCGAGTTTGCCGATAGCACCACCTATGCCGAAAGTGGCCCCTCTGTTCTGGCCGACACATCAATCAGGAATCTCACCATTCGTGCGCGCGCCGGAAAACGCCCTTGTCTCACCTATTACACGGCCGCCGGAGTCCCCACGGCTGCCAGCCTGCTCGTTCTCACCGACATGCAGTCCCTCACCCTCAATGGCCTGCTCTTCAGCGGCGGTCCACTCACCATCCATTCGGCAATTCAGGGTCTTCAGCTCATCGCCTGCACGCTCGATCCCCCCGCCTCCCCGGCCGTTTCGCTCCTCGCCGACTCGACCGCGACCACCGTCGCCTACACCGCCCTCTTCTGCCGGTGCATCACCGGACCGCTGCGCTTCGCCAATCCGTCACTTGAGCTCACTATCGCCGACTCGATCCTCGACGCGTATCAGGGCATCGCGATTGCCAACACCACACCTCTTGCCAGCCCGCCCGTGGTCCTGTTGCCCGTCCCAGCCGATGCCACCGTGCAGTTAGAGCGCGTCACCGTACTTGGCCGCATCTATTGCGACATCCTCAGTGCCAGCGAATCGCTGCTCGACGACTACGTCTTTGTTGAGGATCAACAGTCCGGCTGCGTCCGCTTCTGCCGTTACGAGAGCGGCTCCGTGTTGCCGCGACGTTTCCAGTGCGTCCCTACCGAAAATGAGATCGCCGCCGCCACTCCGAATCGGCGTGTCCTGCCGCCGCTCTTCAACTCGCGACGCTATGGCAGGCCTGCCTATATGCAACTCGCGTCTGCCTGCCCGGCGGAGATTCTCACCGCCAGCACATCCGCCGCTGAGGTCGGCGCATTCGCCAGCACCCTCAACGCCATCCGGCTTAGCAATCTCGCCATCAAGCTCCAGGAATTTATGCCAGTCGGACTTACACCAGTCATCATTGCCGAGACTTAAAAGGGGTTCACTATGAAAGGCGATTTCTCACGCATCAGCTTCGACCCCACCAAACACTATGCCGGTGTTCTGCACCAGCAGGGACGAGTCTGGCTCGACTCAGACTGGAATGAAGACGTCTTCGAACGCCTCAATCAACTACAGCAGGAGACCTACGACATCGTCGGCTCATGCGGCGTACCCACTCCCGGCACCGCGTTCCAGATCTCGCCCGGGCCCGATCCCGCTCGACCCGAAAACTTCGCCATCGGCGGAGGAGCCGGGGCCGCTGGCCGAGCCTATGTGCAAGGTCTCCTCTGCCACATGGACGCGCCAACCACCTACTTCACCCAGCCCGACCTGCTCGATGCGCTGCCCATCCAATTCCCCCAGGATGGCAGTGATCACTTCGGACTGATCTATCTTGAAGTCTGGCGTCGCCTCATCACCTATCTTGAAGATCCGTCCGTTGCGGAGATCGCGCTCGGCGGCCCAGATACAGCCACTCGCATCAAAATCCTCTCCCAGGTAAAAGCTCTGCTCGTGCCCGCCGGCACCACCTGCTCCGACCTTTCCAGTTACCTGCCGGCGACCGACGCCACGCTCACCACACTGCAGCCTGCCGCCAAGCAGCCCGCCGACCTCTGCAGCCTCCCTGACCCCGCAAACTATACCGGCCAGGAAAATCACCTGTACCGCGTCGAGATCCACACAGGCGGCGGCACCCTCGACAGCACCGGGACCTCTCTCTCCTTCTCCATCTTGCTCTCTCAGGATGCGGCCGCCGGAGCCACCTCCCTCAGTCTTGCCAGCGTGCTCACCAGCCAGCAGATCGCCTCTATCGGTCGATGGGGCAACGTGCTCACCCTTAACGATGCGCAGGGTCGCGCCGAGCAGATCAACATCGCCACCGTTACCGTGAGTGGCAACGTCCTCGTCCTCGCCACGCCGCTTGCCAACAGCTTTACTGTCGCCAACAAGGCGGCCGTCCTCGGCCTAGCCCAGTTCAAGTGGTCTACAGACAATGGCATCTATGCCGTCTCCATCCTGAGCGTCGGCAGTGATCGCCAGAAACTCACGCTCGCATCGCTCGGACGCGATCAGGCTACGGCCCTCAAGCAGGGCGACATCGTCGAAGTCGTCGATGATGCCAGTGAGCTCGGCCCAGCGCGCGGACATCTCACCACCATCACCGGTGACCCCGATCCCGACCTGCTCACCGTCACCATCGCCGATCCGCTGCCGGCAGCTTTCCGCCTCAGCACCGATCCCAATCCCCCGCCAACCGATCGCCACCTCGTACTGCGCCGCTGGGATGGCCGCGGTGTCGCCCGCACCGCCTATGATGACTCCGCAACCCCCGACATGAACCTCGGTAACGGCGTCCATATCCAATTCGGCGGCGCAGACCTGCGGCCCGGCGACTACTGGAACATCGTTGCCCGCAGCGCCGACGGCTCCGTCCAGTCCCTCTTCAAGGCTCCTCCCCGCGGCATCGTGCGCTACTATTGCCCGCTCGCAGTCGTCAAGTGGAGCCCGGTGCCCGTCGGCAGTCCGCCCGCCAGCCCGCCTGTGCTCGCCTACGCCATGCAGTTGGTGCAGGACTGCCGCAACATATTCTCCCCACTCACCCAGGTGCCCGGCACCGATCAGGGCATGCGCATCGCCGGCTTGTTCGCCCTCAATGCCGCAACCGGCGGCAGGGCAGCCCTGCTCAACGATCAGGCCGTCGCCCTGTCAGCCCTCCTCGGAGGGATCGACGTCGTCTGCGATCAAAACGTCGACCCCAACAGCGTCAGCCGGCCTGACGTCTACTTCACTCTGGAGATTCCCTTCACCGCAGTCGGACAGGCCGTGGCCACCCCCGTCGTCGCCTATCAGACCCTTTCCATCGTAGGTACGGTCACTGCGCGCGGGCGTGTCATCTCCTGGCGATTCGACCCCAATGCCGCAAAGATCATGCCCCAGATCGCAGCGCTCCGGAGTCAGGCGGACAAGGGTGTCCTATGTCGATTCACCCTTAAAGGCAACTACATCTGGTCACTCGGCAATCCGCGCCTCTACCTCGACGGCGAGAGCTTCGGCCTTCCCGCCTCCACCGGCGGAACCTCGATCTCACTGCCCAGCGGAAACCAGCGCCGCGGCGGTGACTTCGAAACCTGGTTCTGGCTTACGCCCGATCCCAAAAACAAGGAAAAAGAGAAGGAAAAAGAAAAAGAAAGAGAGATCAAAGGCACTGACAAGATCAGCGACAACAAGTTGCAGGAAATAGTCAAGGTGAGCGACAAGGCCAAGGAAGCCGAGAAATCCGTGGAGATACCCAAAATATCGGAGAAGTCGGTCGAAAAGTCCGTCGAAAAATCTGTCGAAAAATCCAAAGAAAAATCCAAAGACCGCGACAAGACTCGCGACAAGACTAAGGAGAAAGTCAGCGAGAAGACCAAAGAAAAAACGCGCGACAAAATCAAGGATCGAGAACTCGCGCCCCTGCTCGACAGCACGTCCACTAAGTTCAGTGACATCGCGCTGCAGCTTCCCAATGACGAAACAACCGCTCTCGGACGCCATTTTATCCGCGCCGACGAGCGCCCCGACGTAGGAAGAAAACTCCTCGACGATATCGGTGGAGGCACAAAATCATGATTCTCCTCGTGGCCGACGAGCACGACACCCAGGCCCGCTGGCTCGCAGAACTGTGGGAGCATCACGACGCCCGCCTCCTCACCCCCGCAGACCTGTCACGACCCGGATGGAGCTTCCGCCCCGGCAGCTCTTCTGAGTGGACAGGCGTCGCCAGCGGTATGGGTCTCGATCACGACACACCGCTCGCCGGCATCCTCAACTGCCTCGCCGAGGTCTCGGAAGCGCAGTTGCCTCACATCCATCCTGAGGAACGGAGTTACGTAGCCAACGAGATGACCGCGTTCCTGCTCAGCTGGCAATGCGAACTCACGTGTCCGGTCCTCAACCGTCCCACCCCCAACTGCCTGATCGGTCTTAACCTCAGCGCCGAAGGATGGACGCAGATGGCCGCAGGTCTCGGCCTGCCTGTCAGAACCACCGCCCGCGCCTCTCACGGGCCGTCGCGCAATAAGGCACACGATGCGCATCGGGACGCCCGGTCAGTTACCGTAATCGGAGACTGTGCGCTCGGCGAAGACTCCGAACTGCAATTCTGTGCGCGATCACTCGCTCAAACAGCCCGCGTCGATCTCGCGACCTTCTACTTCACCCGCGCGTCCGAGCCTGAATTCATCGGCGCCAGCCTTCGTCCCGAACTCTCCCATCCCGAAGCGGTCGAGGCCCTGCTCCATTGCTTTCAGGGGCCGCGCCCATGCTGATCCTCCTTTGGGGATTGCCCGACGAGGCGCCGCTCGCCGCCGTAGCAAGCGCGCTGCGCGACGCCAGCGCGCCCTTCGCTCTGCTCGACCAACATCAGGTGCTCGCCACGCGCGTTCAACTATCAGTCGGTCATCGAGTCGGCGGCAGAATCACCCTCCGTGACCTCGATATCGACATGGAAGAAATTGCCGCCGCCTACATTCGACCCTACGAATCACGCCTCTTCACCTCGGTCGCTCGCGCCAGGCGTCCCGCTGCCGCGCAAGCTCGAGCCTCTTCCGTTGATGAACTACTGCTGAGCTGGTGTGACGTCACTCCGGCCCTCGTGCTCAATCGGCCGCGCAACATGGGATCAAATAATTCCAAGCCCTATCAGGCGCAAATCATCCGCAAGGTCGGCTTTCGTGTGCCGCAAACCCTCATCACCACGTCTCCGGTCGCCGCTCGCGAATTTCAACAGCAACATGGATCTATCATCTACAAATCCATCAGCGGTATTCGCAGCCGGGTTGCCCGCCTCACACCCGCCCACGCCGAACGCCTGCCCAACGTCGCCTTCTGCCCCACGCAGTTTCAGGAACTTGTGCCAGGCCGCGATTATCGCGCCCATATTGTTGGTACCGATGTTTTTGCTAGCCTGCTGCACTGCGACGCAGACGACTACCGATACCCAGGCGATAGCTCGCTCGAAATCCGCAGCACCACTCTGCCGGCTGACGTTGAAGAACGCTGCATTCGGCTCGCGCGCACCCTGGAACTTCCTCTGGCCGGCATCGATCTCCGCCGCACTCCGTCGGACGAATGGTACTGCTTCGAGGTCAATCCTTCACCCGCCTTCACGTTCTACCAGAACCCGACCGGTCAGCCCATCGCTTCCGCCATTGCCAGCCTCCTGATGTCGCGCATCCCTGCATCCGAAGCGTCCTCCCTCCTGCACCCATCCGCCCACCAACCAGTCCCCATAGCCATGGACGAATCGTTGTCCCTCGTTCCAGCCTCCCTCTGGAAAAACTAACCTATGCTCGCGACCCGAATCGAAACCGCCGCACTTCATCTCGACTCGCTCACTCCCCTGCAGGTCCGCGTCGGCTACGGACAACTCGGCCTCAACGGTAGCCTTGGCTACGAAGGCAAGCGAGTCTCCGTGCAATCCAAAAGTTACGCGCACTCCCTCAGCTGCCATCCTCCCTCCGAGATCCTCTACCACGTCGGAGGTCGTTACTCGTCATTCCGCGCTGAGGTCGCCCTCAACGACGATGTCATCCACAGCACCTCCCACGCCGACTTCATCCTCCTCGCGGATGGCGTACAGGTCGGTGCGGTCAACTTCGTACAGCCCGGCGCGGCGCCGCGTGGCCTGGTTGCCGACATTCGTCAGGCGCAACTGCTCACCCTCGTCGTGCAAACCAGCCGCTGGGAGTCCTGTCATGCCGTATGGCTCGACCCATGCCTTGAGTCTACCGACCCAGCGCCCGCACCCTCCACGCTGCTCGACTGCCTGCATCGCGCCGAGATCTCTCTGCCTGCATCTCCACCACGCGCCAGTCAATGCATCTGCACCGTCGTCTCCCCCGGATTCGAAGCGCTTGCCGACGACATGCTCGCATCTCTCTCCGCCAACGGCGAGTGCAGCGACGCGTTGCTTGTCCTCTTCATGCTCGGCAAGAGCAGCGAATGCATCCGGATCGCCGCCAAACACAAGGCGCGCCTTGTCCCCTGCCAGTCCCGCTCTGCCGTCAATCCCATGAGCAAGGCCCTCATGTATTCCGCCGCTCGTGTCATTGACGCCGATCGCTACATCTGCCTCGATGCCGACATGATCGTTCTATCCAGCCTCCAACCGGTCTTCGCAGCCCTCCAGGCATGTCCCGACGGCAGCATCCTTGCCGCTCGCGAAGGCAACGGCACTGGCCGTTTCACGCTGCAGCAGGCCTTCTTCGATGTTTACGGAGGCGCCGCCGGCGACTTCCACCGTCTCGTCACACCCGCCGACGCCGACTACCCTCTCACCGTAAACGATGGCATCTTCGCCGCAGGCCGCTCCGCCATGCTCGCCCTGGACGGCCTCATTCGCAGCTTCCAGGGGGCAGGCGAATGGATCGATCAGCGCCACGACATCTGGTGGCGCAATCAATTCATCTTCAACCTCGCCTTGTCCAGACTCAAGTGTGGCGTCGAGCTCGATGGTTCGTTCAATGTCCAACTCCACGCTCAGGACGTAGATATCTCGCGCACGCCAGTCGGGATGCAGGCCCAGTGGCGCGGCAAGCCCGTCCGCATCCTCCACCTCAGCGGGGCCGGCCGCCGCAAATATCCCGAGTGGCAGGGCCTCTTCTCGCGCCTTCCTGACCCCCTCGCTGGCCGCGGCGATCCAAACAGTTTTCCCCAATTCCTCACCGCACTCCGCCAATGGGTCGGCCACTACGGACTCTCCGCTCTCGCCTGGTCGTTCTACGGCACCACGGACGCCCGCAATGCGCGTGTTCGTGACTCTGGCGTCTTCCCGCTCTTTGCCCTCCTGCATTATCTTGTCCGCTCCAACGGCTGCGCGCGCGTGCTCGAAACCGGCACCGCTCGCGGAGTCTCCGCCGCATGCTTGGCCTCGGCCGTCGCCCATCGCCGCGGCGCCGCCGTTGTCTCCTTCGATCCCTATCCCCATCCCGAAGCAGAGGACCTATGGGCCATGCTGCCGCCAAACATCTCCAGTTGTATCGAGCCCCGTCAGATTGACTCTCTCGAAGGCATGGCTCAGGCCATCAGCGATGGAGAGCAATACGAAGCCGCGCTCCTCGACTCCATCCATACTGCGGAGCATGTATGGGCTGAGTTCCAGCTCGCAAACCAGCTCGTCTGCTCCGGCGGCCTGATCCTTATCCATGACGCACGCTACGCCGAAGGGACCGTTCCTCGCGCGCTCCAGCAGATTGAGCAGGCCGGTTACAACGTCGTGCGCCTCTGGTGCGCCTCGGCCGGAACCGCCGAAGACGATGGCCTTGGTCTCGCCGTCATCGAGAACAACCTTCGCGGTTCCGACGCCCATTACATCACCCTGCAACACCAGGAGGCGCAACCATCGTGACCTCCGTCTGCATCGGCGTCCATGTCTGCGATGAGCCACTCCGTCTGCGTGGCACGCTGGAGAGCCTCTCCGCGAATACGACCCAGCCCTTTGAACTCATCCTGCTCCCCGACGGTCCCGACCAGGTCACCCTGGCCGAACTTCGTCAGCTCCCTCACCTGCCTCAATCCGGCACCCCTCAGGCACTCGGCGCGGCCGCTTGCTTCAACCGGCTCGCAACCAGCACCTCTGCCGATGTCGTCATCCTCCTCGAGAGCGGATGCATCGTTGGCAAGAGCTGGCTCGGGTCCCTCCTCGCGTCCCTCGCCGCAGCTCCCTCCCACGGACTCGCCGGACCCTCCACCAACCATTGCTGGAACGAGCAGGGCCTCGCACAGCAAGGCATCACAACTCACGCAGCTGGCTCTTCGCTGGTCGAGATCAATCGTATCTCGCAAACTGTGCGACAGCGTTTCGGCGCTGCTCTCCGCTACCTCGAACCACTCCACAGTCTCGCCGACTTCTGTTACGCCGTTCGCCGCGAAGTGATCGACGCCCTCGGGGCCGCCGACGAAGAGTACGGCCTCGGTCCCTGCTGGGAGATGGACTACAACGTCCGTGCCGCCCGCGCTGGCCTCCGCGGCGTCTGGGCCTGCGGCTCTTATGTACATCGCCCGCCCTTTAGCCGCCGCCGAGCCGCACACGAAACCCAGCTCTTCGACGCCAGCCGCTATCGCTATCAGGACAAGTTTTGCGCACTCCGCCTCCGTCGCGAAACCTCCGCCTACGAACCGCACTGCAAAGGCGATGTCTGCGAACACTTCGCCCCTCCGGACCTGATCCAGATCCGCCATGATACCGCTGCCCCGGCGCCATCGCTGATTGCTCCTCTTCAGATCCACACCAACGTTCCCCTCGTCAGTTGCATCATGGCGACCTCCAACCGTCCCGGCTTCGTCATGCAGTCCGTCAAGTTCTTCCAGCGTCAGAACTACGCCAACCGCGAGCTCATCATCCTTGACG